>SVTU01000086.1 GCA_015063655.1 Oscillospiraceae bacterium | reverse complement strand
GTCCTTAAGCGTACCTTCCTTTACGGGGAATATTATTCCACCGAGAAGCGGTATTCGGTGGTGTAATCGTACACCTCGCCGGGGGAGAGGGTACAATCGGTGAAGTTTTCGTGGTTGATGCTGTCGGGCATATGCTGTGTCTCCAGGCACACAAAGCTGCGGGGGCGCTGTGCAAAGTTGCCCTTGAAGGGGAATTCCTCGTTGGTGAGGAAGTTGCCCGTATAGACCTGCACGCAGGGCTGGTTGGTGTAGACGTCCATCTTGCGTCCGCTCTCTCTGTGATACAGGGTAGCACGAAGCACGGGCTCGTGAGAGGCACCGCCTCGGAAATTGAAGCAATGGTCATAGCCACCCGCTATGGTGAGGTCGGCGTTGTCTGCCTCAATGTCCTGCCCGATGGGCTTTGCCACCGTGAAATCGAAGGGGGTATTCGCCACGGGGCGAAGCTCGCCTGTGGGAATGAGAGAGGTGTCGGTAGGAAGATAGGTGTCGGCATCGAGATACAGCTCATGATCCAGCACCGAGCCTGTAGCGTAGCCTGCCAAATTGAAATAGGAATGGTTGGTCAGGTTGAGAATGGTCTTCTTGTCCGTGGTGGCCACGTAGCGAATGCGCAGACCGTTTTCGGCGGTCAGCGTATACGTCACGGTCACAGTCAGTGTACCCGGATACTGTTCCTCGCCGTCGGGGGAGACGTAGCGCAGCGAGAGCGAGGGCGTATCGGTATCCTCGGTGGCGACCACGTCAAAGATCTTGGCGTTGAAGCCAAACTCACCGCCATGCAGGTGGTTGGGACCGTTGTTGATGAACATGCGGTATTCCTTGCCGTCAAGGGTAAACGTACCCTTGGCGATGCGGTTGCCGACACGGCCGATGAGTGCCCCCTGATAGCCATCGCCCCTGACGTAGGAGTCAAGGCAGTCATAGCCGCCGAGAACGTCGCAGAAGCAGCCCTTGCGGTCGGGTATGTAGAGCTGTTGAATCGCACCGCCGTAGGTCAGAATACGCACCTTAACGCCCGAGGCGTTGCGCAGGGTGTATACGTCCACGCCGCGTCCGTCGGGGAGCGTACCGAAAAGCTTATGGGAAATACTCATGGTGTCCTCCGTTAATCGTCACCGTAGCCGTTGGGGTTATTGGACTGCCAACGGTACGAGTCACGGCACATGTCCTCAATGTTGAATTCGGCCTTCCAGCCAAGGAGCTTCGCTGCCTTTTCGGGGTTGGCGTAGCATTCGTCGATATCGCCGGGGCGTCTGGGGGCGATCTTGTAATTGATCTTGACACCCGTTGCCTTTTCGTATGCCTTCACGATGTCCAGCACCGAGTAGCCCACGCCCGTACCGATATTGAAATACTCCACGCCCGTCAGCGTTTCGGCACGGTTGATGGCGCACAGATGCGCTCTGGCAAGGTCTACCACGTGGATATAGTCACGCACGCCCGTGCCGTCATGGGTGTTGTAGTCGTTGCCGAATACGGAGAGGCACTCACGCTTGCCCGTTGCCACCTGAGCCACGTAGGGAAGCAGGTTGTTCGGAATCCCCTTGGGGTCCTCGCCGATCATACCGCTCTTGTGTGCGCCGATGGGATTGAAATAACGCAGAATGGACACGCTCCATTCCTTGTCGGAAACGTATAGATCCTTGAGAATGCGCTCAATCATCAGCTTAGTCTCGCCGTAGGGGTTGGTGGTGGAGAGGGGGAAGTCCTCACTGATCGGCACGCTTTCGGGCTTGCCGTATACGGTGGCAGAGGAGCTGAACACGATGCGCTTTGCGCCGTACTTTGCAAGAAGCTCGCACAGAACGAAGGTGCCCGTGAGATTGTTATGATAATAGAGCAGGGGCTTTTCCACCGACTCGCCAACGGCCTTGAGGCCCGCAAAGTGGATACAGCTGTCGATGTCGTTCTCCATGAAGACCTTTTCCAGTCCTTCACGGTCCAATAGGTCTACCTCGTAGCTCTTAAAGTCCTTTCCCGTGATCTTCTTCACACGCTCAAGGGAAACGGGCTTGCTGTTGCTGAAGTTGTCTACGCAAACAACCTCCTTACCCGCATTCAGAAGCTCAACCATGGTGTGAGAGCCGATGTAGCCTGCACCACCCGTAATCAAAATTGCCATAATACGTTATCCTTTCTCGATCCTCGATATAGAGGTATTCTTTCAACTTATTATTATACCGAGTTTGGGGACAGATTGAAAGGAGCTATACGAATTGTTAACAGTTTTTTAACAATTTCACAGCAAAAGCATATTGACAGACAGGACAGTGTATGCTATAATCAAACTGTCTCATATGAGACAGTTTAGAAAAAAAGGAGACGGCCATGTCGTTATTTTCTCTTTGCCCCGCTCTGTCCTCGCACCCCTTGCTTGGGGCGGTGGATGCGCAAACGGTGGACAGATATCTTTCAGCGGAGAGCTTGACGCTTGTCTCGGCCGAGGCGGGCGAGACGATCTGCTCGGCAGAGGGGCGACCGCTATGCGTGGGCATTTTGATCCATGGCAGAGCTACCATTTCGGTGGCGGAGGGAGAAAAGCAGGTGCTTTTGCGCACGGTGCGGAGCGGAGAGCTGTTCGGTATCGCTACGCTGTTCTGCTCCGAGCGGGATATTCACACGCAGATCGAGGCGCAGGCGTCCTGCTCGGTGGCGTTTCCCGACCCCGAGGCCATGCGCCGACTGATCCTTGGCGAGCCTGCCGCAACCGAAGCCTTTTTGCGCATGATGGCGGGCAGAGTGACGTATCTCAATCGCAAGATCGCCACCTTTACGGCAGGCAGTGCGGAGCGCAGGCTGTCGCTGTTTCTGTGCGAGAACGAGCAGGACGGCACGTACGTCAGCCCCGTGTCGCTGTCGGCCTTGGCGGAAAGCCTGGATATTGGGCGTGCCTCGCTCTACCGTGCCTTTGACCGCCTGGAGGCGGAGGGCTTTATCCAAAAGAAGGATAAGACCGTGACCCTGCTTGACAGAGAGGGCATGACGGCCAAATATTTCGGAGGGAACGATGCCGTTTGACGGCATCTCTCATATATCAGATACAAAGAAAAGAGGAAACCAATCATGAAAACTGTCATCAAACTGTTAGCTTGCCTTTTGGCCTTGCTGCTGCTGGCACTGCCCTTGGCATCCTGCTCGGAGAAGCCGGGTGACGAGGAGACGACCCCGGGAGGCGGCGACCCCGTCCCGACCCCCGATACCGATCTGCCCATTCGCATTCAGCTTCTCAACGGCACGACCGCCCTTGGTGCGGCTGCCCTGATCGCCTCGGATAACGAGATGAGCTACGAGATCGAGATCCAGACAGCCGCCGACAAGGTGACGGGTACGATCGTGTCGGGCGAGGCGGATATTGCCGCATTGCCCACCAACGTGGCGGCCAAGCTTTATAAGGCAAACCCCGATAAGATCCGCCTGTTGGCTGTCAACACGCTGGGCGTTCTGTATCTGCTCGCCAACGGAGAGACCGTAACGGATATCTCCTCACTGGCGAACAAGACGGTTTACGTGCCTGGGGCAGGCTCGAACCCCGAATACATCACCAAGGCATTGGTCGATGCCTACGGCGTGGCAAACGTAACGGTAGACGCCACCTCTTACCCTTCGCCCGACGAGCTGGCTACGGCCGTTGCCTCGGGTAACGCCAAGCTTGCCGTTCTGCCCGAGCCCAAGGTGACGGTGGTCTGCACGAAGAATGCAAGCGTATCGGTGGCTCTGGACATGACGGCCGCATGGGAAGAGAAGTACGGCGA
The DNA here is from genome assembly GCA_015063655.1 of Oscillospiraceae bacterium. GTDB lineage: Bacteria > Bacillota > Clostridia > Oscillospirales > CAG-272 > HGM12713. The sequence continues at coordinate 1,974 of SVTU01000086.1, read as the reverse complement.
GAATACGCTGGCGCAGGGCTGTCTTGTGGTGAACAAGGCCTTTGCCGATGCGCACCCTGTGGAGCTGTCCCGCTTCCTTGACGACTACAAGCGCTCGGTGGAGACGGTGAAGAGCATGTCAGACGAGGCGATCGCCATGATCGTGGATGCCAAGCTCCTGCCTTCGGCAGGCGTGGCCAAGAATGCGCTGCCCAATTGCAACCTTTGCTTTATTGAGGGCGAGGCCATGAAGACAGCCATGAAGGTCTGCTATGAGAAATTCTATGAGGCTGACCCCAAGTCTATATTGGCTGTACCCGACGATGCCTTCTATTACGTAAGATAACCCAAGGAGACCGTGTATGAAGACCAACGCGTGGTGGTGGCGAGCCGCTAAGCTGCTGTTGTCTGTTGGCTTTTGGGTGTGTGTGTGGCTCTTGCTTTCGTGGCGTGTGAACAATACGTTTTTGCTCCCCGATCCCCTCGTGACGGTCAAGACCCTTGGCAGGCTGTCCTTGACGGGTGCCTTTTGGGTGACGGCGCTGTCGTCGCTGTGGCGTGTGCTGCGAGGCATTCTGCTTGGGGCGGTCCTCGGTGCAGTTTTGGGGATCTTGACCTCGGTTTCGGGTGTATTGCGTGCGTTGGTGTCGCCGTTGATGACCGCCGTGAAGGCCACGCCCATCGCTTCCTTTATTATTCTGGCTCTTATTTGGATGCAACGGGATGCCTTGCCCGTGCTGATCACGGTGCTGATCGTGCTTCCCGTGATGTGGGCCAGCGTGTCGGGCGGTATTGAGGCCGTTGACCGAGAGCTTTGGGAGGTAACCAAGGTATACCGCTTTTCCTTTGGCAAGCGGCTGCGGGTGCTGTATCTGCCCTCTGTCATGCCCTACGTGGCAACGGCCAGCCGTTCGGCCGTGGGTATGGCGTGGAAGGCGGGCATTGCCGCCGAGGTGCTTTGCACACCGAAAACGGCGATCGGAACCGAGCTGTATTTTGCCAAGACCTACATGATGACCGAGGAGCTGTTTGCCTGGACACTGGCGATCATTTTGCTCTCTGTTCTGCTGGAGGCTCTGCTGTCTTGGCTTTTGCGAGGCTTTAGCAACCGAAAGGGGAAGGGGGTGAGCGCACGTGCTGCGGTTGAATAACGTGTCGCTTTCCTTTGATGGAAAGACTGTGCTTGACAGCCTTACCTGTTCCTTTGAGGAGGGGTGTGTGAGCGCCCTTGTGGGTGGCTCGGGTGTGGGCAAAACCTCGATTTTGCGCCTTCTGTGCGGACTGATCAAGCCGACGCACGGCAAGGTGGAAAGCGACCATACCAAGATATCGTACGTGTTTCAGGAGCCGAGGCTGTTTCCGCATTTGTCCGCTAAGCAAAACGTGATGCTGGTGGGCTGTGACGAGGCAAGAGCATGCGCCCTTCTCGGTGCGCTCGGCTTAGCCGAGGACGTTGACCGCTATCCCGACGAGCTGTCGGGCGGTATGCAGCAGCGCGTGACGATCGCCCGTGCGCTGGCGGCTGAGTCCACGCTGTTGCTGCTCGATGAGCCGTTTCGGGGCTTAGACCCCGATACCAAGCGTACCGTGGCCGAAACGGTGTTTGATACGGCACGGGGCAGAACGGTGGTGCTGGTTACGCATGACGAGGCTGAGCTTGCCTATGCCGACCGAGTGTACCGCTTATTGCCCGCTCCGCACAGCATCCTGCTTGCGGAAAAAAGTGCCAACGGCACAAATGAATAACAGGGCCGCCAAGCGGTCAATACTCCCAACATCACAGGATGTTGGGAGTATTCTTATGTATTATAATAAGGTAGAAATATGCGGTGTCAACACCGCTTCGCTCAAAACCCTGACGGATGAAGAAAAGAAGAGACTGCTGGTGCTTTCCAAGACGGGCACAAAGGCACAGCGAGAGGCGGCAAGGCAGGAGCTGATCTATGGCAATCTTCGCCTTGTGCTGAGCGTGATACAACGCTTTACGGGACGGCG
>SVTU01000085.1 GCA_015063655.1 Oscillospiraceae bacterium | reverse complement strand
CAAGCTGTCTTTTATTCATGGAAGCTTCCTCCTGCATGATGGCTTATTCTTATTGTATCATGCTGTCCAAGCTTTGTCAAGATTTTGCGAATCGCTTGACATTTGGCAGCTTTGGGGATATAATAAGGACGAGAAAAGAAAAAAAGGGAGCGTGAATATGAAGCAATATCACGTAACGGGAATGAGCTGTGCCGCCTGCTCGGCCCGTGTGGAAAAGGCGGTGCGTGCTGTGGAGGGCGTTGACTTTTGCTCGGTCAATCTCCTAACGAACAGTATGCAGGTGGAGGGTACGGCGACCGAGGAACAGATTGTTTCGGCCGTGCGTGCGGCAGGCTACGGAGCGACCGCCAAGGGCGGCCGCAGGGAAAGCCGTGCGCACGAGCAGGCCGAAGAACCGAACGGAGAGATCAAGGCCCTTTGGCACCGCTTACTGTCGTCGCTTTTCTTTCTTGCCGTGCTGATGTACGTGTCCATGGGGCATATGTGGGGCGCACCGTTGCCGCAGGCTATGGCCGATCGGCCCATGGTCTTGGGCTTGATACAGTTGCTTTTGTGTATCACGGTGATGGTCATCAACCAACGCTTCTTCATCAGCGGTGTGCGTGCCGTTCTTCATCGCTCCCCCAATATGGATACGCTGGTGGCGATGGGCTCTGCCGCCGCCTTCGGATATAGCGTGTGGATGCTCTTTCGGATGGCGGTCTACACCCAAGCGCAGGATTTGCCTATGGCCCATGCCTGCTTGCATGATCTGTATTTTGAGTCGGCGGCGATGATCCTTGCTCTCATCACGCTGGGAAAGCTGCTGGAAGCCAGAGCCAAGGGCAAGACCACCGGTGCCTTGCGAGGACTCATGTCACTCTCGCCCGCTACCGCCACGGTGGTGCGTGACGGGAAGGAGCTTGAGATCCCCCTTGAGGAGGTGGCTGTTGGCGATGTGTTCGTGGTTCGCCCGGGCGGGCGTGTGCCTGTGGACGGCGTGGTCACCGAGGGGATGGGTGCGATCGATGAATCGGCACTCACGGGAGAAAGCATTCCCGTGGATAAGGGGGTTGGCGCCCGTGTTAGTGCGGGGACAGTCAACCATTCGGGCTTTTTGAGGTGCCGTGCCACTGAGGTGGGAGAGGATACCACGCTGTCGCAGATCATTCGCCTTGTGAGCGACGCCTCGGCATCCAAGGCCCCCATCGCCAAGATCGCCGACCGTGTGTCGGGCATCTTTGTGCCTGTGGTGATGAGCATTGCGATCCTCAGCACCGCCGTGTGGCTGCTTGTGGGACAAACGGTGGGCTTTGCCGTGGCAAGAGGCATTTCCGTTTTGGTCATCAGCTGTCCGTGTGCGCTGGGGCTTGCCACGCCCGTGGCCATCATGGTGGGAAGCGGACGGGCCGCCAAGTGCGGAATCTTATTCAAAACGGCAACGGCCTTGGAGCAGATCGGCAAGATCAAGACTGTGGTATTGGATAAAACGGGAACGGTGACACGAGGTGAGCCGACCGTGACGGATATCATACCCGCCGAGGGTGTGAGTGAGATGGAGCTGCTTTGTGTGGCGGTGGCCCTTGAGGCAAGGAGCGAGCATCCCTTGGGGCGTGCCGTGATGTCCTTGGCCGAGGCTCGGGCCATATCCCCCATGCCGCTTGCCGACTTTGAGGCAGTGGCAGGCTACGGCCTGCGTGCCAAGAACGGCCAAGAGCTGTGCCTTGGCGGCAGTGAGCGATGGCTCAGAGAGCTTGATATACCGCTTGGCGATATGCCAAGCAGAGCGGAAGTCTTGGAAAATGAGGGCAAAACGCCGTTGTATTTTGCCGTTGATGGCCGTTTGCTCGGCGTGATCGCCGTGGCGGACGTGTTAAGAGAGGACAGTGCTGAGGCCATTCGCCAAATGAAGCGTATGGGCTTGCGTGTGGTGCTTTTGACGGGCGACAAGCGTCGCACGGCCGAGGCGATCGGAAAGCAGGCAGGTGTGGATGAGGTCAAGGCCGAGGTCCTGCCCGCCGACAAGGAGCGTGCGGTGGCACAGCTGAGGGAGCAGGGCGCTGTGGCTATGGTAGGCGATGGCATCAACGATGCCCCCGCCCTGGTGCGTGCCGACGTGGGCATTGCGATCGGTGCGGGAACGGATGTGGCGGTGGATGCCGCAGACGTGGTGCTGGTAAAGAGCCGACTTTCCGACGTACCAACCGCCCTGCGTATCGGCAAGGCGACCTTGCGTGTGATACACCAAAATCTGTTTTGGGCATTTGCCTATAACGTGATCGGTATTCCCCTGGCGGCGGGTGTATTCATTTCGTGGCTTGGCTGGGAGCTGGCGCCCATGTTCGGTGCCGCCGCCATGAGCCTTTCCAGCTTTTGCGTGGTGTCCAATGCGCTGAGGCTGAACGTGCTTCGCTTGTATACGGATCCAAAAACAAACAAGATAAAGGAGAAAAAGACGATGACAAAGGTGATGAAGATCGAGGGAATGATGTGCCCGCATTGCGAGGCACGTGTCAAGAAGATTTTGGAGGGCATCGATGGTGTGGCAAGTGCCGAGGTCAGCCATAAGAAGGGAACGGCTACCGTCAGCCTGTCCGCTCCCGTTTCAGACGAAGTCCTCAGAGATGCCGTGGCCGCAGAGTACACGGTGAAGGAGATCAAATAAAAAATCGAACCGTCAAGAAAGAAAAGGGTGTCTCAATCGCAGATTGAGACACCCTTCTTTGCTTATTGGCTCATTCGAAAGCGTTTTACGCTTCGTCCTCCTCGGAGAGGACGGGCAGGCGGCCGCAGGGCTTGAAGCCGTCGATCTCCCCTCGCTGGATCGCCCCATAGATGCGGTAGCGCAGACCCTTGTGCCGACGGTCAAGAGAGGCAAGCAGCTGCTTGATCTCCTCACGCTGGGTGTTGCCGTCGGCAGGGCAGGGAGAGGGAATGATGGGCAGTGTAACGCTGTTGGCAAAATAGCGGACGTCCTTTTCAGGCATGTAGATCATGGGGCGAATGAGGTGCAGATCCATGCGGGAGAGGTACGTTACGGGCTGGAAGCACCCAAGGCGTCCCTCAAAAAACAGATTGAGCATAAAGGTCTCCACCACGTCGTCTAAATGGTGGCCGAGAGCCACCTTGTTGCACCCAAGCTCCTTGGCAGCGGTGTGCAACGCACCACGGCGCATCTTGGCGCACAGCGAGCAGGGATTTTTTTCCTTTCTGACGTCGAAAATGATCTTGGAGATCTGGGTAGGCACGACGGTGTAGGGAACGTCAAGCTCACGGCACAGATCGGCAATGGGAGAAAAGTCCGTCCCGTCAAAGCCCATGTCCACGGTGATGGCGCACAGCGCAAAGCGCTGCGGATAAAAGCGGCGCAGCTCGGCGAGAGCGCACAGCAGCGTAAGAGAGTCCTTGCCCGCGGAAACGCCAACGGCGATCCTGTCACCCTCCTGTATCATGCTGTAATCATCCACGGCACGTCGGGTATAGCTCAGTATTCGTTTGGTATTCTCCATGCTTATTCTCCCGTGGTTTTATCTTTTTTCCAAAGAGGCTCAAAGCTCATATGCTCGTATATGAGGGCGGCCGTATCGGAGAGTGCCTTGTCGGCGGCACTGTGCTGCAGAAGCAGGGGGGGCGAGATGCGTACCGAAGAGGCACCGCCCTTGACGGCGCACACAAGCACCATAGAGGGTTCGGCCTTTTCGTGGGCATGCACAAAGGTCATCTGCTTTGGCTCAAGCCCCTCACGCTCAAGCGCACGCATCAGGTCGCACAGACGGTCGGGACGCCACACACAATAAAACCTGCCCCCGTGCTTGAGCAGACGGGCTGCGGCGTGGCAAAAGTCGGATACCGTACCGCACACCTCGTGACGGGCCATGTATTTTTCATCATGCTCGTTTCGCTTGCCGCTGTCTGTTCGCATATAGGGCGGATTGGCAAACACCGTATCAGCCTCACGGCCGATAGCGGCAGGTGACAGCTCACGCAGGTCGCAGGCATGCACGATGATGCGGTCGGATAGGCCATTGACGGCCGCATTGCGCACGCACAGCTCGGCAAACGGCTCTTGTATCTCGCAGGCGTGTATGGAACGGAATTTTTGGCGGGTGGCGCACAGCAAAGAGATGATGCCCGTGCCTGCGCCAAGCTCCACGGCAACGCCCCTCGGCTCTGCCCGCATATAGGCGGCAAGCAAAAAGGCATCCGTGCCAAAGGTCAGCCCGTTCTTTTTTTGTATGAGACGCAGATGCTCGTTGACCTCGTCGAGCCTCTCGTCGGCAAAGAGGGTAACGTCTTGTTTCATATACACTCCTAATAAAAACAGAGCAGATAGACCTGCTCTGTTTTTATGTGATTGCTTTGCGGACATTATTCCTGTGCAGGAGCACCTACGGGGCAAGCGTCAGCGCAAGCGCCGCACTCGATGCACTCGTCAGCGTTGATCTCATACTTGCAGTCGCCCTCTTTGATAGCGGAAACGGGGCAAGCATCCATGCAAGCACCGCAAGCGATGCACTCGTCAGAAATCTTGTATGCCATTGTTATGTACCTCCATTTGTTAGATTAACAATACTATTGTATCATATAAAATCAGAATTTCAAGGGCTTTTTGAAAAAAACTTCAAAAAAAGTGATAATTTGCGGTAAGAAATACCAAAAATGGAGAAAACGAACGCACAGAGTTTGTTTTGTATGTGGAAAAATGGGGAAGTTTTGAATGGCTCTTGAAAAAAAGCGTCATTTGTGATACAATGAAGCTGTTATACAAATATAGTAGGAATGGAAGGTTTTCATTCATGTTTGAGATCGTTAAGAAGGATATATTGAATCCCACCGTGATGCGTATGGATATTTATGCACCTCTCGTTGCCAAAAAGGCCGAGCCGGGGCAGTTTATTATTTTGCGCACCGATGCCGAGGGAGAGCGCATCCCCTTGACCGTGGCGGACTTTGACCGCACGGCGGGCACGGTGACCATCATTTTTCAGCTTGTGGGGGCTACTACCGTTAAGCTCGGACACATGCAGGTGGGCGACAGGCTTTGCGATTTTGTTGGCCCGCTCGGACGAGCCACGTACACCGAGGGCGTGCGCCGTGTGGCCGTGGTAGGCGGCGGCGTTGGCTGTGCCATAGCGTACCCCGTGGCTAAAAAATTCCACGAGCAGGGGGCGGTGGTCCACTCTGTGGTAGGCTTCAGAACCCGAGAGCTTGTGATCCTTGAGGACGAGTTCCGTGCCGTGAGCGACGAATACGTGCTGATGACGGACGACGGAAGCTACGGTCAGAAGGGCTTGGTGACCAATGCCCTGGAGGCTCTCATCGAGCGAGGCGAGACGTATGATCTGGTCATCACCATCGGTCCGCTTATCATGATGAAGTTTGTGTGCGGGCTGACTAAGCGATACGGCATTCGCACCGTGGCATCCATGAATCCCGTGATGATCGACGGAACGGGCATGTGCGGAGGCTGCCGACTGACGGTGGGCGGAGAGACCAAGTTCGCCTGTGTGGACGGCCCTGAGTTTGACGGACACCTGATCGATTTTGACGAAGCCATGGCAAGAGGGGCGATGTATCGTGACTTTGAGCGACACGCCTACGAGCAGACCTGCCATCTGTTTGAAAAGGAGGGGGAATAATATGGCAAACATGTCACTCACAAGAAACGAAATGCCCGTGCAGTCCCCCGAGGTCAGAAGTAAGAATTTTGACGAGGTCGCCCTCGGCTACACCGAGGAGCAGGCCATCGATGAGGCAAA
>SVTU01000084.1 GCA_015063655.1 Oscillospiraceae bacterium | reverse complement strand
GGCACAAAAGCTTGACTATTTGCAGGGCATGGGCGTGAGCGTGCTGTATCTGTCGCCCATCTTCCGTGCTTATTCTAACCATAAATACGATACGGGGGACTATGAGCAGGTCGATGAGATGTTCGGTGGGAACGAGGCCCTGCGGCATCTGCTCTGTGAGGCCGATCAGCGCGGTATGCGGGTCATTCTTGACGGTGTTTTCAACCATACGGGCGATAACAGCCGTTATTTTGACCGTTACGGCGCGTATGGCGGTACGGGAGCGTATACCGACCCAGCCTCGCCCTATCGCACGTGGTTCCGCTTCCGCACGTATCCCAACGAATACGAAACGTGGTGGGGCATCGACGTGCTTCCCAAGCTTAACCACGCCTCGGATGACTGCCGTTCGTATTTTACCGCTCCCGATGGGATCGGCGCACGCTACGTGGCCAAGGGCACGGCAGGCTGGCGGCTTGACGTGGCGGACGAGCTTTCGGATACCTTCCTTGATGAATTTTGCGCCTCGGTGCGTGCAGAGCGCCCCGATGCCCTCATCATCGGTGAGGTGTGGGAGAATGCCGCCGACAAGGTGGCATACGGTCGCCGACGCCGCTATTTGCAGGGCGGACAGCTTGACAGCGTGATGAATTATCCGCTTCGCAGCGCTATTCTGGACTATCTGCGATACAGAGATGCCTCGATCCTTTCTGATACGCTCAAGGAGCTGTATGCCTCGTATCCGAGGCACGTATCGGATTGCCTGATGAACATTCTCGGCACACACGATACCGAGCGTGTGCTGTCGGTGCTTGGCAGTATCGCCAACGAGGACTTTGACTTTGAGGGCTGTACGAACGAGGAGCTGGCCACTCTGCGCATGACAGAGGCGCAGAGAGAGCGTGCGCTTCGCTTGCTGCGCCTTGGGGCGGTGCTTCAGTTCACCGTGTTCGGCGTGCCGTCGGTCTACTATGGCGACGAGGCAGGTATGGAGGGCTACCGAGATCCCTTTTGCCGTCTGCCCTATCCGTGGGGCAGGGAGTGCCACAGGGCGCAGGCTCTCTACCGTACGCTTGGGGCCATTCGTCGGACACACAAGGCGTTGGATGCGGGAGAGTTCCGCATTCTCTCGACTCATGACGGCCTGATCGTATACGAAAGAGAAAAGGAAGATGATCGTCTTACGGTGGCTGTTAACCGTGGCGAGAGGGAAGAGGTGCTTGCTTCTTTTGCGGGTATGACCGATCTGCTGACGGGATGCCCGTTTGGCGGACGTCTTTTGCCTGACGATGCCGTGATCCTTAGCTGATATAAAGGAGAAAACAGGATGCTAATCAAAATGATCAAGCGATTGACCAAAAGTAAAAATCCCGACAGCAAAAGCTATCGGTGGGATATGGCGAGGGCGATATGCGGTCAGCATATCAAATACGTCACGGAAAGACAGGATGACGTTGAGGTGGTGATCGGCAAAAACGGCGGACTCAATATCCGCAACGATGAGTTCATCGTGTACGCCTCAGCGGACGTGATCTTTCGTTGCAGGGTAGACGAGCTGCAGGCCAGCGAGCTGCTGTCCAAGGACGGTGTGGTGCTGACGGGCCCTGACCTTGAGCATGGCGGCGTTGAGCGAACGATTATCGCCTTTTACGTATATTACAGAAAATAATATAACAGAGGGTGCGAGCTTTTCGCACCCTCTGTTGCGTATTAATCCTGGAAAATATGGGCTTCTGCCGCCAGCTCGACTTGCTTTGCTTCTGTGGTGAAGGGAAGCTCTATGCTCTTGATGATAACGGGAACGTGGCGCATGTGCGGCAGAGGCTCGTAAGCCATGCCCGTGATGCGCTTGCCCGGATGAGGGTTTTCGTAGCCGCACCGATAAAACAGCTTGCCGTTTTCGCACAGAGGCAGCGTTGAGCCGCTGACCTCCTTGTAGGATTGATTGTCGTACGGCATTTCGCCGAGTGTGGCACAGGTGATGTTGGTTCCGTACTTGACGGGCAACAGAGCCTTGGTACCGTCCTCATAGCTGACGGTATAGTGACCGAGCAGGTAGACCTCGTCCTCGATAAAGCGACCGTCATAGAAGTGTTGGTAGGGAATATAATACGGTGTGGTATGCGTGACGGTGATGAGAGAGGATATGCCTTGATGCTTGCGGCGGTAGTCCTCCTTCATGGCTTTTTCGATGTACTGCTCTCGCAGGTCGTAATCGTAATCGTCTCCCCAGAAGGCGTAGGCGGTACTGATCAGGGAAATATTTTGGTGGTTTCTCTGCATGTTCTCCTCATCGTTGGCACCCCAGTTGGAAACAAAGCCGCCTCGAATGCCCCGTGCGGTGCGCTTGCGATAATGTTTGCATGACAAAGCTTGGAAGTTGCCAAAGATGACGGAATAGCCGTGATCGTGATACACCATATCCAGCTCGGGGTCGAAGGCATAATACCAATGCATGAAGGTGACGTCCTTCGGCATGCGGTCGGCACAGGGGTATAGCGTGGGACTGGCAGACATCACACCGTTGCGGTTCTTCGGTGTGGACCACCCGCCGTAGTGTGTGCCGTCCTTGCCGACGGCGCGGAGCAGCTTTTCACCCCACATCAGCGTTTTGATGCCCTTGCCCTTGAGATATTCGTTGATGACCTCAATATCCTCAACGTAAAAGTCTACGGGGTCTTTGCCACGGCACTTTTCACACACACAGGCGGAGCAAAGCTCATCGTGGCCGATGTTGAGATAGCGGGGGCGGAATACGTCGATCACCTCATCCAGAATATCGAACACCAATCGGTAGGTGTCGGGGTGCTGAGGACAGTAGGTGTCGGGATACGGGTCCTCGGCTCTTTCTCTGATCTCGGGGTGGGCCATTACAAGGTAGTCGCAATGGCTGAGTGTGGGGCATTCGGGATAGACCTCGATGCCACGCTCACGGCAGTAGGCGGCCAGCTCTCGGCATTCGTCCTGCGTGAGAAATTCGCCGTTGCCGTTGTCGCAGTGAATGGAGTTCTTCGGCCACGTATAGCCCTTTTGTACCTCAAAGGTACGCCCCGAATGAGAGCGCATGTCTTGGCAGTATTCCACCCACTTTTCATTGATCTCGGGATGGCGGCGATATTCCATCGCACCGCCGATCTCGGGCATGATGGCGTTGTATTTATAATAGGCGAGCATATCGACCATGCGCTTGAACTCGGGAATGTTCTTGCGCCCGGGCAGGTAGACACGGTAGCCGCGAATGGGGCAGGAGGGGTAGTCGTACAGCATGCCCTCGCACAGCTCCTCGGCATCCTTCAGATGCACCAAGGTTATAAGGCCGAACAAAAGACCCGAGGGCTCCTCGGCATAGATCACCGTATCGGAACCCAGCACGATGGCATAGGACTCCTTGTTGTCTGCCAGCTCCGTATGTGCCGTCAGCTGTGTGCGCACAGACAGAGGCAGACCCAAGGAAAGGGTGATGGTACAGCACTCGGTCGCATGCTCGGTTGGCCTTTCGCATACCAGCTTATCCTGCACGGTGGCGTTCACGTAATCAGCGGACAGACAGGCGGGAAAGCGAAGCTTGGTTTCGCTTGAAACGAACAAGGGCTTTTGCTTGTCAAGCAGCTGCAAACGGGGTGTAAAAAACATGGCGTCCTCCTTGTGATGGCCTTGCGTAGAAGGCAGTTTTTCTAATTATATCGTCTATAGGCGGAAAAGTCAAGGCGTTTAGAAGAAATAATTTCGTTCTCGTAGAGACCCCGAAAGCACTCTACCAATCAGAGAGTAAAAAAGAAAAAAATCGGTTGTCAAACACTTGGGAGCATGGTATAATGAAGGAGAAGAAAACAAGCAAAGGGGAAATGAATATGCTGCGTGAGGGAAGAGAGCAAATCGAAGAGCGGAGACGCATCGCCACGTGGTGGCTGCGCTGGGAGGATCTCGGCTGGCCAAGCCATGACGGGATGGACCGTATCAAGCAACGAGCCGAGAAAATGGCAAAGGCCAACGTCAGTGCCGCCATGCTATTCGGCACGCATTTTCGCTGGGACTTTCTGCCTTATTTTACCATCCTGCACGATTATATCGCCACGGTGGCAGAGGAGCTTCACAAAAACGGTGTGATGCTCTACGACCATCATTCCGTCAATCTCGTTCACCGCTACGATACCCGAGAGCAGATGCGGCACGTGATGCTGCACAGCGGGCCGCACCTGCCGTTCTCTCCCTCTCGTGAGGCGGCCGCAGCCTGGACGTATCGCGGCAAGCGTTTGAACGATTGGCTGATGCGTGACGTGCGTGACGGCAGAGCCCTCTATTACCCGCAGTATGCCGCCGAGGGCTTTTGCTACCGCAATCCCGATTTCATCGACGCCTATTGCGACTACGTCAAGCGTCTTGTTGCCGATACGGGCATCGACGGGCTGTCTGCCGACGATCCCGTGCAATACATGCATTACAGCTCGTGCGGCTGTGCGCACTGCCGTGCGGAGCTGAGACGACGCACGGGCCTTGAGCTTCCGCCCGTGGATGACCGCAGCTTTTGGTTTAATTGGGAAAATGAGGTGTGGCACCGTTGGCTTGACGTGCGCTTTGATGCCTCGGCCGACTTTTTGCGCCGTGTCTCTCAGGTGCTTCCCGAGGGCTTTATGCTCACCACCTGCGGGGGAGACAGTGCCTCTCCCAGTGCCAACGCCAAGGCCTCCGATGCCCTTTGCTTTATGGCGGGCTGTAACTACGTGAATTTGGAGATGAGCGGCAACACACCGCCCTATAAACACGACCCCGTTACCGTCAACAAGACAGTAGCGGAGCGCATGATCAATTCGTCTCACCACCAGGCGGCCGCCCGAAAGGCGGGCTACCGCTGCTTTGGCACGGGCTTTGGCTTTACCGAGCAAACGGCGGACATGGTGTGGGCGGTCAATAAGGCGATCGATTCGGATTGCTGGTTCTCCACGCTCAAGGATCGCTTGGGGCTTCCCGAGCATATTCTGCGGACACTGCCCGACGAGCAGGATATCGTGGGTCATGCCTTTACGTTTGAGAAGGAGCATTCCTTCCTCTTCGATGGGAAGCAGATCGGTCAGCTCGGTGTTTATTTCTCGTATGAAACACGCAATTATACCTATTTCGGTAACGTGTTCAAGGGGTATTATCGGGATTATTGCCACGCCCTGCGCCTGCTGTTCAATCGAGGCATCAGCACGCATACGGTGTTTGAATTTCCCGCCGATGCCAAAACATATCCCGTTATCCTGCTACCGAGCGTTGCCCGCATGAGTGAGGCGGAGATAAAAGCTATGCGTACCTATTTGGCAAACGGCGGTAGGGTGATTGCCACAGGCCCGTCGCCTCTTCCCGAATGTCAAAACCGCTGGGTGTTGCCCACCGCCCCCGATGAGGCGGATCCCATGGCGTGCTTCAGCAGTATCGTCAACGGTGTCAAGCACAAGGCGGCGCCGTGGATGCTGGATACCGAGATCACGCCCTCCGATGATGAGGACGTCTGGCAGGAGCCGCACAGCGGCCTGCATTATCACCCTTACCGCATGAGTGACGGCGTGCTTGACGGACATATTCTGTCGCTGTGCGAGCGGTATATCAAGCCTCTGCCCGTGAAGCTGTTGCGCTCGGATGGATACCTGATCACCATGTTTCGGGGAGAGAGCGGCTTGAACGTGCATCTTTTAGCAGAGGATTACGATACTGACGTTGATCATCACCTGGACGAGATTCGCTTCCACCGCAGCCGTGTCAATTATATCAATAAGGTCGAGCCTGTCGGCGTGACACAGACGCTGTGCCTGCGTGCCGACCGTGCGCCAAGCGTTTTCACGCCCTTGAACGATGCCCCCGTCAGCGTGACGGCAGAGGGGGATACCTATACGGTCTCCCTG
>SVTU01000083.1 GCA_015063655.1 Oscillospiraceae bacterium | reverse complement strand
TTCAGAGAGCTGTCGGTCGGTGCGAGACAGCGGAGCGTTTTTTGCTATATCACCCTTGAGCTGTCTGTCGAACATCCTACGGATCAGTAGAACAGTACCGTCCTTCCGCGTTAAGGAATAACGCATGCACGTGCGTGAGTGCTCCCAATGGGAGAAGCAGAGTGGTACCGCGGAGATGCTTTCGTCTTCGTCTCTCAATCGAGAGACGAAGACTATTTTTTATGCTTGAAAGGAAAACAAGAATGCTGACGCTTGACAAGGTCTATCACGCCGCCTTTGTACTGAAGGACGTGGTAAGAAAAACCAATCTGATCCAATCTGAGATCAACCCCGATTGCACGACGTTCCTGAAAACGGAGAATTTGCAGGTAACAGGCTCGTTTAAGGTGAGAGGAGCAGGCTATATGATCTCTCAGCTGACCGAGGAAGAAAAGGCTCGGGGCGTGATCGCCTGCTCGGCAGGCAATCACGCACAGGGCGTGGCTCTGGCGGCACAAAAATATGGAATCAAGGCAACCATTTGCCTGCCTGACGGTGCTCCCATCTCCAAGGTCGAGGCTACGAGAAGCTATGGCGCACAAATCGAAATGGTCAAGGGTGTGTACGACGATGCCTACCGCCGTGCCTTGGAGCTTCGTGACGAAAAGGGCTATACCTTCGTTCACCCCTTTGATGACGATAACGTGATCGCAGGACAGGGAACGGTCGCTCTTGAAATTCTTGACGAAATGAAGGATATCGATGCCGTTGTCGTTCCCATTGGCGGAGGTGGACTGATCTCGGGCGTGGCTTACGTTATCAAGCACCTTGCCCCCCATATCAAGGTGTATGGCGTGCAGGCAGACGGTGCGCCCAGCATGTTCAACTCGGTGCGAGATCATAAGATCGAGCGCTTGCCCAGCGTACATACCATTGCCGACGGTATCGCCGTTAAGCAGCCCGGTGACAACACCTTTGCCCTGGTGTCCGAGTACGTTGACGAGATCGTTACCGTGTCTGAGGACGAGATCAGCTCGGCTATTCTGCGTCTGATCGAAAAGCAGAAGATGATCGCCGAGGGAGCGGGTGCTGTGTCCGTGGCAGCAGTCATGTTCAATAAGATCCCCGTTAAGAATAAGAAGGTCGTGTGCTTGGTTTCGGGCGGTAACATTGACGTTACCATTCTGTCCCGTGTGATCGAGCGAGGTCTTTTGACGTCGGGCCGTACCTGCAACCTTTGCCTTGAGCTTGTGGATAAGCCCGGTCAGCTGATGGACGTATCCCGCATCATTGCAGGAGAAGGGGCAAACGTGATCTCGGTGCATCACGAGCGAGCCAGCGAGACCAAGGACATCAACGGTTGCTTCCTTCGCCTTGTGCTGGAGACCAAGAACTACGATCATATTCATCAGATTACGGATGCCCTGGAGAATGAGGGCTTCCGCATCGTTTCCTGTAATTCTTAAGAAATGAGGTAAGCGTCATGCTAAAGAAGGTATATACAAAAGAAGCCCCCGAGGCCATTGGCCCGTATTCTCAAGCCGTGATCTGCGGCAATTTGGTTTTTACGTCGGGTCAGATCGCCATTGATCCAGCCGTCGGTCAGGTGGTTGCCAAGACCATCGAGGAGCAGACCGAGCAGATCTGTCGCAACCTGACGGCCGTCCTTCTGGCGGCAGGCACGTCGATGGATAAGGTGGTCAAAACAACATGCTTCTTAGCCGATATGGCAGACTTTGCCGCATTCAATGCGGTATACGGCCGTTACTTTGTTTCGAAGCCTGCCCGTTCCTGCGTGGCGGCAAAGGCTTTGCCCAAAAACGTGCTGGCAGAGGTTGAGGTCATTGCCGAGCTGTAAAGCAGAAAAATAGACAAAGATAGACATTCTTTTTGGTGTATTCTGTACAGAATACACCAAAAAGAGAAAGTAAAAAAAAACACTTGACAAATGACGCAATTCGTGATAAAATAACTCCAATATTACAGTTGGCGTTGAAGGGAATCAGTAGTGCGTAAGTGCCTGCAGAAAGTCGGCGGTCGATGCGAGCCGATGACATAACCGTGTGAAACTCCTCCCTAAGCCTCCACCCGAAGATCGGTAATCCGATTGAGTAGACGTGGACGGGTTGTCTCCGTTATCTTAGACAGTTCGCTGATAGGTGAACGTGAGCCGGCCTTACGTGTGAGGCAAGAAGAGTGGTACCGCAGAGTGTTTATGACCTTTGTCTCTTTATAAAAAGAAGAGATAGAGGCCTTTTTTTCATCATATTGCTATGAGCATACCAAGAGATCGCAAGGAGGTAACAAATGATATTGAACGGTTCGGAGATCCTTATTAAGGTTCTTCTTGAGCAAGGTGTTGATACCGTGTTCGGGTATCCCGGAGGAGCGGTGTTGAATATTTACGATGCGCTGTATAAAGCGAGTGATAAGATCACGCATTATATGACGGCGCACGAGCAGGGCGCTTGCCATGCCGCCGACGGATATGCCCGTGCCACGGGTAAGACGGGTGTGGTCATTGCCACAAGCGGCCCCGGTGCAACCAACCTGGTCACGGGCATAGCCACCGCTTACATGGACAGTGTACCCTTGGTGGCCATTACGGGTAACGTTCCAACGCCTCTCATTGGCTGTGACAGCTTCCAGGAGGTCTACATTGCGGGTATCACCATGCCCATCACCAAGCATAATTTTGTGGTTCGAAAGGTGGATGATCTTGCAGACATCGTCCGTGAAGCCTTCCGCATCGCATCCAGTGGCAGACCCGGGCCTGTGCTGATCGACATACCCAAGGACATTACCGCCGATAAGACCATGTACGAGCCCGCTCCTGCCGTTCAAAGGCAGATACCTGCTCCGAAGCTGCGCCAGATCGATGAGATCGCTTCCGTTATCAACCAAGCGGAGCGTCCCTTCATCTACTTCGGCGGCGGCGTGAGAATATCCGAGGCGGGTGACGAGCTTCGAGAGCTGATCACAAGAGCCGACATTCCCGCAGCCTATTCCTTGATGGCAGCAGGTGTTTTAGGCTACGGCGAAAAGTACAATTTGGGACTGATCGGCATGCACGGTGCTTATGCCGCCAATGCGGCCGCCAACCGTGCCGACGTGATGCTGGCGATCGGCACACGCTTTTCCGACCGTGTGGCGCTGAATACGCAAAAGTTCGGTCATAACGCCAAGATCATTCATATGGATATCGACCCCAGCGAAATCAATAAGATCATTGTATCGGATTATTCTCTTGTGGGCGACATCAAAGAGGTTTTGACAGCCCTGCTTCCCAAGATCAAGAAGAGAGATCACGGCGAGTGGTTTGCGCAGATCGAGAAGTGGAAGGAGCATAATTTGGTGCCTGAGACGAGAGATGACGTGCTTCGTCCGCACCAGGTGATCGAAAGGACCTGCGAGATGGCAGGCGAGGACGCTGTGTACGTCACCGACGTCGGACAGCATCAGATGTGGGCGGCGCAGTATCTTCATCATTGCCGTCCCCGCAGCTTCCTCACAAGCGGTGGACTCGGTACGATGGGCTATGGCTACGGTGCGGCGATCGGTGCTAAGATCGCCTGTCCCGACGTGCCTGTGATCCATTTCACGTCCGACGGCTCTCTTCACATGAACCTCAACGAGATCTGCACGGCGGTCAGCTACAAGCTTCCCGTTATCACCGTTATCATGAACAATGCTGTGCTCGGTATGGTGCGGCAGTGGCAGGGTGCGTTCTATGACAGACGCTTCTCGTCCAGTGAGCCTGAGCGTCTGACCAATTACGTCAAGGTGGCCGAGGCCTTCGGTGGCAGAGGCTACCATTGCGAGACGCCTTCCGAGTTTGAGGCGGCCATGGCAGAGGCTCTTAAGGCTGACGGTCCTGTGTGGATCGAATGCATGATCGACAGAGAAGAGAAGGTGCTTCCCATGATCCCTGCGGGCTGTACCGTTCACGATACCATATTCAAATAATAAGGAGGAGATAGCATGAAAAAGCAATGTATGGTTTTGCTGGTGCAAAATAATGCGGGTGTTTTGGCTCGTGTTTCCTCTCTCTTTATGCAAAGAGGCTTTAACATCGATTCTCTGACGGTGTCCTCTACGGATAATCCCCATGTGTCACGTATTACCGTGATGACCACGGGAGACAAACGCTCCTTCAGTCAGATTATGAAGCAAACGGCCAAGCTTGAGGAGGCAAAAATGATCTTCTCGGTCGAGCCTGCCTTCAGTCTGCTCCGAGAGCTTTTGCTGGTTAAGTTTTCCACGCAGGGACAAGACACACAGACTTTGCGCGACGTTGTTGCTTCCTTTGGGGCGCACGTCATCGACGAAAGCCAAGGGTGCTTTGTGGCTGAGCTTACCGAATGCCCCGAAAGGATCGATGAATTCCTTGAGGCGGTTAAGCCCTACCATATGATCGAAATGTGCCGCTCGGGAGCTACGGCCCTTGAGCGCGGACACGTGACCTACGATCTCAATTAAAAAATAAACATATATAAGGAGAACAGAAACATGATTAAGAAGTATTACGACACAGATTGCAATATCGGACTGCTTGACGGTAAGACGGTTGCCGTTATCGGCTTTGGAAGCCAGGGCCATGCTCATTCGATGAACCTTGCCGAGAGCGGCGTGAACGTCGTTGTTGGTCTGCGCAAGGGAAGCGGTCACTGGCAGAAGGCTGCCGACTTTGCCGCAAAGCATGACAATTTCAAGGTCATGGAGGTAGAAGAGGCTGCTGAAGCTGCTGACGTGGTGATGATGCTCGTTCCCGATGAGCTTGCTGCTGACATTTACAATAAGCAGGTTGCTCCTCACATGAAGGATGGCGACGTGCTGATGTTTGCTCACGGCTTCAACATTCACTTCAATTTCATTCAGCCCGCTAAGAACATCGACGTGATCATGGTTGCCCCCAAGGGTCCCGGCCACACTGTTCGCAGCCAGTATCAGGAGGGTAAGGGCGTTCCCAGCCTGATCGCCGTTCATCAGGACTATTCGGGCAAGGCAAAGGATTACGCTTTGGCATACGCCAGCGGTATCGGTGCAGGCAGAGCAGGTATTTTGGAGACCTCCTTCCGTGAGGAGACCGAGACTGACCTGTTCGGTGAGCAGGCCGTTCTGTGCGGCGGTGTTACCGAGCTGATGAAGGCAGGCTTTGACACGCTGGTTGAGGCAGGCTATGAGCCTGAGATGGCTTACTTTGAGTGCATCCACGAGATGAAGCTGATCGTTGACCTGATCAACAACGGCGGCTTTGCTATGATGAGATATTCCATTTCCAACACCGCTGAGTACGGTGATTACAGAACTGGCAGACGACTCATCACCGAGGAGACCCGCAAGGAAATGAAGAAGGTGCTCTCCGAGATCCAGGACGGTACGTTTGCATCCGAGTTCATGCAGGAGTTCTCTGCAGGCAGAAAGGCCAAGTTCTTGGCTACCCGCCGCAAGGAGAGCGAGCATCAGCTTGAGAAGACGGGCGCTGAGCTTCGTCAGATGATGAGCTGGCTCAAGAAGTAATGACTTGACGAAGAATACGGAGAAGGGAGATACGGCTATGCTTTTGGCAGTGGATATTGGCAATACCAGCATTTCCGTGGGCTTATTCCGCAAGGATACGGAAAAGCCACAGGGGGATATGCTGTTTTGCTCTAAGCTTTCAACCGATGCTCGCAAGAGTGCCGATGAATATGCCGTACTCCTTCACTCCGTTTTTTCCGTCCGCGGCTTTTCGATCAAGGATGTGACGAGCGTTATTGTCGGCTCTGTTGTTCCGCCCATGACCGATATCATCAAATCTGCCGTATCCTCGCTTCTCAGTGTTTCCATTTACGTAGTAGGACCAGGGCTTAAAACGGGTATCAATATTCGTACCGATGACCCTGCTGAGCTTGGGGCCGATATCGTGGCGAATGCCGTTGGAGCGCTTCTGCACACAGAGCCCCCCTTCG
>SVTU01000082.1 GCA_015063655.1 Oscillospiraceae bacterium | reverse complement strand
CGAGGGCGTGAAGAGCGTACACCTTTCCGACTATTTGGGTGGCGCACCCGATATCGACTAAGGTAAAGCCAAAACCTTTGCCGAGGGCTGTGAAAACAGCCCTCGGCTTTTTGTGTATCCCACGCCCGCGTCATTCTGAGCGGAGCGAAGCGGAGTCGAAGCCCGTAGGGCGACTGCTTGCGTTGCATGCAGTCGAATCTCGCAGGGGGCGGTCAATATGTTTTCCACGAGATCCGCCCCAACTCCCCCGTTGGGGCGCCCTGCGCTATGCTTGGGTTTCGACTCCGCTACGCTTCGCTCAAGATGACGCAGGGGTGCAACATTCCGCCTCCCGTTTTTTTCATGCAAGCATCGTAAACAAGGTGCACAAATGAGCGAAAGCGAGCGAGTGCGTTCACGACGGTCTACCTTACGACGTACGGTAACCAAGAACAAAAAATGTGTTTTTTCCTTTTGCCTTGTCTCTTCTCTTTTTTCCTTTTTCCAAAACGAAATCCGCCAAATCCCTTTACAGCAGGCAAAAAAGGTGTTATAATGTAAAGGAATATACCATGGCTCTCGCCGAGCGAAGCCATAACGAAACATGAAAAGGAGCCATCATCATGAAAACCGATATTCAGATTGCGCAGGAAGCGCACATGCTCCCCATTACCGACGTTGCCAAAATGCTTGACGTCAAGGACGACGAGCTGGAGCTATACGGAAAATACAAGGCTAAGATCAACGATGCTTTCCTCAACCGCATGAAGGACAAGCCCGAGGGCAAGCTCGTTCTGGTCACCGCCATCAACCCCACCCCTGCGGGTGAGGGCAAAACCACCACCACGGTGGGCCTTGGCATGGCCATGAACCGCTTGGGCAAAAAGACGGTCATTGCACTGCGCGAGCCGTCTCTCGGCCCTGTTTTCGGTGTCAAGGGCGGCGCGGCAGGCGGCGGCTATGCACAGGTCGTCCCCATGGACGACATTAACCTGCATTTTACGGGTGACTTCCATGCCATTACGGCGGCAAATAATCTGCTCTGTGCCATGATCGACAACCATCTTCAGCAGGGCAACGAGCTTGGCATCGACCAACGCCGCATTCTGTTTGCCCGTGTGACCGACACCAACGACCGTGCACTGCGCAACGTCACCGTGGGTCTTGGCAGCCGTGTGGACGGTATCCCGAGGCAGGATCACTTCATGATCACCGTTGCCAGCGAGATCATGGCCATTCTGTGCCTTGCCGAGTCCATTTCCGACCTCAAGGCAAGGCTTGGCAACATTCTCGTGGCCTATACCTACGGCGGCAAGCCCGTATACTGCCGTGACCTCAAGGTGCAGGGCGCAATGGCGGCGCTCCTCAAGGACGCTATCAAGCCTAACCTTGTGCAAACGCTCGAAAACACCCCCGCCCTCATTCACGGCGGTCCGTTTGCCAATATCGCCCACGGCTGTAACTCGGTCAGGGCAACCAAGCTTGCGCTCAAGCTTGGCGAATACACCATTACCGAGGCAGGCTTCGGTGCCGACCTCGGTGCTGAAAAGTTCCTCGACATCAAGTGCCGCAAGGCGGGTCTTTGCCCCTCTGCCGTGGTGCTGGTTGCCACCGTGCGTGCGCTCAAGTACAACGGCGGCGTGCCCAAGGCCGAGCTTGGCCGTGAGGATCTGGATGCCCTGCGCCGCGGCAGTGTGAACCTGGAGGCGCATATCGATAACATCGCCAAGTACGGTCTGCCCGTTGTGGTTGCCATCAACCGCTTCGGCTCGGACACCGATGCCGAGCTTGATCTCGTTAGAGAAATCTGCGAGAAGAAGGGTGCCGACTTTGCTCTCTCCGAGGTCTTTGCCAAGGGTGGTGAGGGCGGTCTTGCCCTGGCCGAGAAGGTGATCGCCGCTTGCGAAAAGCCCTCTGATTTCCATTTCATCTATGAGGACAGTCTCTCCATCAAGGATAAGATCATCACCGTGGCACAGCGGATCTACGGGGCAGACGACGTCAAATTTGATGCCGCTGCTCTCAAGACCATTGCCGAGATCGAGGCACTTGATCCCCGCTACGCCACCTTCCCGATCTGCGTGGCCAAAACACAGTATTCTCTCTCGGACGATCCCGCAAAGCTCGGCCGCCCCACGCACTTCACCCTCACCGTTCGTGAGATCAAGCTCTCGGCAGGTGCGGAATTTATCGTGGTGCTGACGGGTGCGATCATGACCATGCCGGGTCTTCCCAAGGCTCCTGCCGCCTTCAACATCGACGTGGACGACGACGGCCATATTACGGGTCTGTTCTGATGACGTTGTTGGGAACTCACCTCTCCCTTTGTCCCGAGGACACGGAGCGACTGGGAGAGAGCGTGGGGCAGTGGCTGTCCAAGGACAGCACGCTCCCCCGCTTTATAGCACTGTACGGCGATCTTGGCGTTGGCAAGACCGCCCTTGTGCGGGGGCTTGCCCGAGCCATTGCCCCCAAGGCTTTGGTTCGATCTCCCACCTTTGCGCTGGTCAACGAATACCGTGCCTCACCCCTGTCTCTCTTCCACTTCGATATGTACCGCATTGCGGATGAGGACGATCTGTACTCCATCGGCTTCTACGATTATCTTTGCCGAAAAGGTATTTGCGTGGTGGAATGGAGCGAAAATATCCCCTATGCGCTACCCACGGACTATCTGCGCATTGAGCTGAAGAAGACCGAGGAAGAGTGCGAGCGCATCATCACCGTAGACCGCATCAAATCCAATTAAAGGACAGCTTTCATGAAAATATTAGCAATGGACAGCACGGCTCTCACCGCCACCGTTGCCGTGACGGACAACGGGGAGCTTTTGGCGGAATACACCCTGCGAAACGGCAACACGCACAGCGAAACGCTGTTGCCCATGGTGGAGCACGTTCTCTCCTCTCTCGGACTCTCTGCTTCGGATATCGATCTGTTTGCCGTTGCCAACGGTCCGGGCTCCTTCACGGGTGTCCGCATCGGCGTGGCCACCGTTAAGGGCTTGGCCTTCGGGCAAAACAAGCCGTGTATCGGCGTTTCCGCCCTTGAGGCTCTTGCGGGCAATCTATGCTCTTTTTCGGGGCTGATATGCCCCGTGATGAATGCCAGACGCTCGCAGGTCTATACCGCTCTCTTTCGGAGCGACGGCGAAAGGCTTACACGCCTGTGTGAGGATGTCGCCATGTCGACCGAGGAGTTGGATGCTTATCTTGCCGCCTTTGGCGAGCCCGTGCATTTCTGCGGAGACGGCTATGAGCTGATGACAGAGGCAGTCAAGAGGACGCAGGCTCTGCCCACATGCGACCGCCTGCGCCATCAGTCGGCGTACAGCGTGGCCGCCGCCGCTCTGCGAGCCTATGAGCGGGGCGAGGCCGTCAGCGACGCCGCCCTCAGTCCCACCTATCTCCGCCTGCCTCAGGCAGAGCGGGAACGCTTGGAACGGTTACAAAAAAACAAAGAATAATATAAAAAAGAGGTAAACGAACATGAAAATCGTACTTGGATGCGACCATGCAGGCTATAATATGAAGGACGCCGTGGCGGCACACGTGCGTGAGCTTGGGCACGAGGTCGTGGAGGTGGGCACCTTCACCGCCGACAGCTGTCACTATCCCATATACGCACACGCCGCCTGCGAGAAGATCCTTAGCGGTGAGTGCGAGGCAGGTATCCTGATCTGCGGCACGGGCATCGGCATGTCCATTGCCGCCAACAAGCACAAGGGCATTCGTGCCGCTTGCTGCTCTGACGTATTCTCGGCCAGACTGACCAAGGAGCATAACGATGCCAACGTTCTCTGCTTTGGCGAGCGTGTGATCGGCATCGGCACGGCCCTTGATCTTGTGGACGCCTTCCTCGGTGCTACCTATCTGAACGGCGGCAACCACGTCACCCGTGTTGCCATGCTGACGGATATCGAAAACGAAACGCTCTAAAATAAAGACGGGAGGATCTTACCGTGCCCTCTAATACCTTTTCGGGTATTCTCCGTGCCTTTTCGGGCTCGGATCACCCCAAAAACTTCACCAGCGCCATCATTGCCGCCGCAGGCAGCTCCGTCCGCTTCGGCGGTGACACCACCAAGCAGATGACCGCCCTTTGCGGTATGCCTCTCATCGTGCATACCCTACTTGCCTATCAGGAGGCGGACTGTATCCATGAGATCGTGATCGTTGCCAAGAAGAGCGAGCTACCCGACTACGAGGAGCTGTGCTTAAAGCACGGTCTTTATAAGGTAACGGCCGTTGTGCCCGGTGGCTTTACCCGCCAGGATTCTGTGCTGTGCGGTCTTGAGGCCGTGAGCAAGAAATCCAAGTATGTGGCGATCGCAGACGGCGCACGCTGTCTCATCACACCCGAGCAGATCAACAAGGTTTGCCGTGCCGCCTATAAGTACGATGCCGCTACGGCGGCACACAATGCCACCGATACCGTCAAGCTTGCCGACAGTAAGGGCTTTATTGAGTCCACACCCGACCGCAAGACCGTATGGCTGGCGCAAACGCCCCAGGTGTTCAAGACCAAGCTCTACCGTGCCGCCGCCTATACGGCTCTTAAAAAGGGCTTTGACGGCACCGATGACAACATGCTGGTAGAGAATATCCACCACCCCATTCGCCTTGTGGAATGCGGCACGCAGAACATCAAGGTCACCACACGTGAGGACATGGTGCTTGCTGAGGCCGTCCTTCGACGCCGTGCGCTTGAGAAGGATTTGGAGGATACACTATGAGAATCGGTCACGGCTATGACGTTCACCGCCTCGTGGAGGGACGGGATCTGATCCTCGGCGGTGTTAAGATCGAGCATACGAAGGGGCTTTTGGGTCATTCGGATGCCGACGTGCTGCTACACGCCATCAGCGACGCCCTCCTGGGAGCGGCGGCGCTCGGTGACATCGGCAAGCTGTTTCCCGACAGTGACGAGGCTTACCGAGGAGCAAACAGCCTGATGCTGCTCAAGGCCGTGGTCAGACGGGTGGAGAATGCAGGCTACCGTGTTGGTAATATCGATGCCACCGTGATTGCGCAGGCCCCCAAGCTCAGCCCCCACGTCCGCACCATGCGGCGCAACATCGCCAACGCCGTTGGCTGTGATATCGACGCCGTCAGTGTTAAGGCCACCACAGAGGAGGGCCTTGGCTTTTCGGGTGAGGGTCTTGGCATTGCGGCACACGCCGTTTGCCTTTTGGAGAAAGCGTAACGCTTGCCGTATACGGAGCAACGGCGCCTCTGCCGTCCGTCGCTCCGCACGTTTCGACGAGCTGACATGGGGACTGCTTCTTCACGTCCTTGGTCTTCTCCGTCTCTTCCCCCTGCTCGCTCGGATGCGTCCGTCAGGCGAACTTTCGCCCCTTTTATCATATGACCGTACGGCGTGTTTCGTCCGTACTAAGCTCGCTTTTTTCATACTCTGCCGTCCATCGGCATAAGGAGGTATTTATTACGACTATGGTCATCATTTCTCCCTCAGTGCTTGCCGCCGATTTTTCCATGCTCGGCGAGGAGGTCAAGCGTGTGCATAGCGCAGGTGCGGCTTACATCCATCTTGACGTTATGGATGGCATCTTCGTTCCCAACATTTCGTTTGGTATGCCCGTCATCGCCTCTTTGCGCAAGGTATCTCCCATTATCTTTGACGTACATCTCATGATCACAGAGCCCGAGCGCTACGTGGACGACTTTCTCAAGGCGGGAGCCGACATTTTGACCTTCCATTACGAAAGCACCAAGGACCCTGCCGCTGTGATACAGATGATCAAGAGCAAGGAAGCCCGTGTTGGCCTTGCCATCAAGCCCGCCACGCCCGCTGAGGCGGTGTATCCGCTGCTTTCCGCAGTTGACATGCTGCTCGTTATGACCGTAGAGCCGGGCTTTGGCGGTCAATCCATGATTCCCGAAACGGTGGAGAAGGTGCGAGCCATTCGCACGTATGCCATCGAGCATGGCATAGACGTTGACATTCAGGTGGACGGCGGCATCAAGCCTGATAACGTCAAGCTTGTCACCGAGGCAGGCGCCAACGTCATCGTGGCAGGCTCTGCCGTATTCAACGCCGCAAGACCTGCCGAGGTCATTGCCGATATGCTTGCCACCGCCGAGCAATACCCCTTTGGCAGCGGTC
>SVTU01000081.1 GCA_015063655.1 Oscillospiraceae bacterium | reverse complement strand
CTTACGGATACATTTGATTGCAGGACAGGTAATTATACAGCATCTCGCCGTGGTTTTGCTCTTCCTTCTGAATGTGCGAGAGCGTGTCACGCAGAACGGGACTGCAAAATTCAAACACACCCGTGTTATATACGCTCGCCACGTGCTTTTCCATAGACAGGGCATCACGGCACAGGAAGGCGTCCTCCTTTTTCTGCGTTTCATCACAGCGGGAGGGGGTGCATTGCAGCTTGCTCTGCACGGCAGAGGGAGCGGCAGGGAGCGTGACCTCGGTGCCCGACAGGATCTGGCAGACGGTCTCCAGATGCTTTTCCTCGTTCTGCTTGAGCTTGCCAAACAGGGTCTGAAGCTCGGGGTCGTGTGCCGCTGTGGCATACTTTTGGTATTTTTCAATGCAAAGCTGTTCCTGCGTTTTGATATCGTTGAGCAGGGACGTTTCCTTTTGCGTAAGCGTCATGTGCTTACCTCCTTTGTGTTGGTACTCACAGTATGGACGTCCCCTTGGTATTTTATTCATGCAGCCGTGCGATTTCTCATAACGAAACAACGAATACCGCTACGTCGCTGTTTTGCTCCTGCGCATCGGCTCGCAGGTCATCACGAGAAGCCGTGTGGCAAAATTAAGGACAGTCAGGACCAGCACAGCGGTGGGGAAGAGCGTCAGCCGCTCGGCAAACACCCAATACACAGCAAGCACCGCGGGCACACCCGCCAGCAGCACGTCAACAAAATATACGTCCCTGAGCAACAGGCTCACCGCCACGCCCACGGCAAGCATCAGGCCAAGCCTTGCCAGCATGGCCTGCTCGCCCGTCTCGGCAGTACGCTCGATATGGGGATACAAAAAGGAGAGCAGGGATTTCGTGTTTTGCGTAAGCGTGGGCAGCGCATGCGCCATGTAGCGCACCGCCAAAGCAAGAGCGGGGAGCGTCAGCCCGCCCGTCATCGCACAAAAGAAGGCTCGGCGGCGGCCGTCCGCTCGGTCACGGCCGAGGGCGTCCAGCACGTTCCCCATCGCATGAAGAATGCCAAATATCACGTACAGCATGGGGCGCTCGACGATCGCCCCCATCTCCACCATCAGAAGGGCTAAGCAAAGCGGCACGAGCGAGACGGGGAAGCACAGGGCGGGGAAGCGAGCCAAAAGCCTGCCTATGGCGAAGGAGCATACAAGCGTAATCAAAAGCAGCACGTACAGGCGTAGGTTGCCAAGGGTCTCGGGCGCCATCAGGAACTTCAGCTTACCCAAAAGAGACAGCTCCTCCACGGGCTGAACCGTCATAAACCTCCGAATGATATACACAAGCAAAACCGCCCCCTCAAAGGCGGCGCACAGGTCGGTAAACCGTTTGATGTACGTCATAGCCCCTCTCCTTTCTCGTTTTCCTTTATTATAGCCGATTTCGGTATGCTTTTCAAGGGCTTCGGCCCGTTTTTTTCATTTTTAATAATTTTCAAAAAACGCTTGCCGTTCGAGGCAAGATGTGCTATAATAAAATGAATGTATTTTTATGGATGATCCATGCTAAAAATTTGGGAGGTTTGTTATGAATTGTCAGGATACCATCAAGTATATAACAGAGGGCAAGCTTGATGCCCGTCTTTGCGACATCTACGGCGAGGGCGCACTTGCTCTGCAAAAGGCTCGCTACACCGAGGCGATCGCAGCATTTGCCAAGCTCTACGGAGAGGACAGACCCATCTCTCTGTATACCGTGGCAGGCAGAAGCGAGCTGTCGGGCAACCACACCGACCACAACCACGGCTGTGTGATCGCCGCTTCCATCGATCTGGATATCATCGCCGTCGCCGCTCCCCGCAAGGACAGCGTGATCCGCATCAAGAGCGAGGGCTTCCCCGAGGACGTGGTGGACTATGCGGTATACACCGCACCCGTTGCCGAGAAGTACGGCACGTCCGAATCCATCATTGCGGGCATGTGCGAGGGCTTCCGCATGTCGGGCTACACGCTCGGCGGCTTTGATGCCTACACTACCTCCAACGTTCTCAAGGGCTCGGGACTGTCGTCCTCTGCCGCCTTTGAGGACATGGTGGGCAACATTCTCAATCACATGTATAATGGCTCAAATGTCGATAACGTGAACATTGCCAAGCTGGCGCAGTTTGCCGAGAACCAATTCTTTGGCAAGCCCTGCGGTCTGATGGACCAGGTGGCATGCGCCGTTGGCGGTATCGTGGCCATCGACTTTGCCGATCCCAAGAATCCCGTTATCGACAAGATGGATTTCGATATCACGGCGGCAGGCTACAACCTGTGCATCGTCAACACGGGCGGCAACCATGCCGACCTGACCGACGACTACGCTTCCGTTCCCGCCGAGATGAAGGCGGTGGCCGCTCACTTTGGCAAGAGCGTGCTGCGTGAGGTAGCCGAGGAGGACGTTGTGTCCGCCATTCCCGCCCTGCGCGAGACGGTGGGCGACAGAGCCATTTTGCGTGCCATGCACTTCTACAACGAGAACCGCCGTGTGTCTGCCCAGAAGGCGGCACTCGCCGCAAACGACCTTGACGGCTTCTTTGCAGGCGTGCTTTGCTCGGGCCGCTCGTCCTTCTGCTACCTGCAGAACGTATACACCACAAAGAATCTGTCCGAGCAGGGTCTGTCCCTGGCTCTGTGCCTGGCCGAGGGCTATCTCTCGGGCAAGCGTGCCGCATGGCGTGTGCATGGCGGCGGCTTTGCGGGCACCATTCAGGCCTTCGTGCCTGCCGCAGATGTTGACGGCTTCCGTGCTATGATGGACGCTGCCTTTGGCGAGGGCAAGTGCATCGTGCTGCGTGTCCGCCGCGAGGGCGCGGCTTTGGTGCTTTGATGAAGCAGAAAAACGCATGTAGCCTGCGGGACAAACGAAGCTTTTTCGTTCTGCTTGGCTGGCTGATCGCATCCTGCATCATCCTGCCCGCCTTCTATCGGGTGATGAGCCACTATGCACATTTTGAGATCGTAATGATCGCCTATATGGTGCTTTGCACCGCCTTTGTCTTCGGATACGTCATATACAACCGTGGCTTTTCCCGCAAGGGGCTAACCCCCGACATGCTGCCCGACAGCATGAGCGAGGAGGAAAAGACGGCTTTTATTGAGGACGGCAAGCAGAGACTGCGCCGTTCACGCTGGATGCTCATCGTCATCTTAGGCTTTGTGGTGACCTTTGCGCTGGACCTTGCCGAGCTGTTTGTTCTCCCCATGGTGAAGGGCTGGTTTGCAGGATGACGTACATCAGGATATGCGCGCTGTATTCGGGCTCGGGCGGCAACGCCGTACTCATCGAAACAGAAAAAACACGTATCCTCATCGACGCAGGAAAGAGCGCACGCACATTGTGTCGTGCGCTCTCTTCGGTGGGGGTGGATATGGCGGACGTTGACGCCATTTTTATCACACACGAGCATACCGACCACGTGTCGGCCCTGGAGGTACTGACGAAAAAGCACCGCATTCCCATTCACGTAACGGCACCGTCGGCAGGCCGCTTTGACGGGCGTGGCTGCCCGTGCCTGTGCGACTGTCTGGTTCGGCACGAGCCGTATTATACGGCCGAGGTGGGCGACCTGCACATTCGCTCCTTCCGCACGCCGCACGATGCCCGCATGAGCGTGGGCTATCGCATTGAGACAGAGAGCGGAGAGGCGATCGGCTATGCCACGGACGTAGGCTACGTCACGCAGGAGATCGCCGATGCCCTCGTGGGCTGCGAGGCGGTGGTGCTGGAATCCAACCACGACGTGGAAATGCTCAAAAAAGGACCGTATCCGTACGATCTGAAGATGCGAATTCTGTCCCGTCACGGGCATCTGTCCAACCGTGACAGCGCCGCCCTGGCGGCACACCTTGCCGTACATGGCACACGTGCGTTTATGCTGGCGCATCTGAGTGAAGAAAACAACGAGCCGAGCTTGGCGCAGGACGCCTACGCCTCGGCCCTGGGTGACGATACCGTTGCCGTGGCGATCGCCTCGGCAGACGAGCCGACACAGCTGATCTGTGAGAAGGGAGAATGGCGCATATGCTGACGGTCAAGCTGATCTGCGTAGGAACGCAAAAGGAAAGCTATTGGCGTGACGCCACGGCAGAATATGAAAAACGCCTTGGTGCCTTTTGCCGTTTTGAAACGGTTGTCTTAAAGGAAGCACGCCTGCCGAGTGAGCCGACGGAGGCCGAGATCGCCAAGGCGCTCGATGAGGAGGCCGACGCCATTCTTGCCGCCATGCCGCCCCGCTCGTATCGCATCGCCATGTGCGTAGAGGGCAAGGGTATGTCAAGTGAGCGCTTTGCCGAAAAGCTCGAAGAGATCGAACAGCAGAGCGGCACGCTTTGCCTTGTGATCGGAAGCTCGTATGGGCTGTCCGAGCGTGTCAAGGGGGCGTGTCAGCTTCGTCTGTCTGTCTCCGAGATGACCTTCCCGCATCAGCTTTTGCGTGTGATGCTTCTTGAAATTCTCTACCGAGCCTTTCAGATTCGGCGCGGCTCACGCTATCACAAATAACGGAGGACGTATGATGAAACAGCAAGTCAAGCCGACGGGCAAGGACATAAAGAGAGTGGCCGCTCTTGCCTCTCTGTCTCTCTCGGAGGGCGAAGCAGAGGCCCTGACCGAGGATATTCTCGACATGCTGTCGGTCGCACAGAGCCTGCTGACAGACAGCCTGCAGACCGATCTGTCCAATGGCGAGACGCAGGGCGTGATGCGAGAGGACGCCCAAGGCAAGGCTTGGCCGTGCGACGTATGGCTCTCCTGCGCCCCCTCCGCCGACAGTCCCTATATCACCGTTCCCCGTGTGGTAGGAGGCCCCGAGCATGACGAATGAGCTTTTGCTTCGCAGTGCGCTCGCTCACGCCGAGGCCATGGCAAAAGGAGCATATTCCTCTGCCGAGCTGACACGGGCGTATCTTTTGCGCATCAAGGAACGAGAGAGTACGGTCGGTGCTTATCTTACGGTCTGCGAGGAGCAGGCCATGGCACAGGCACAGGCAAGTGATAGCAGGCGTGCGCACGGCTCGCTTCTCTCCCCGCTTGACGGCATTCCCGTAGCACTCAAGGACAATATCAGCACCGAGGGCGTGCGCACCACGTGCGCCTCTCGCATGCTGGCACAGTATATTCCCCCCTTTTCCGCCACCGCCGCCGTACGCCTCCTTGAGGCGGGAGCGGTGATGCTGGGAAAGACCAACATGGACGAATTCGGCATGGGAGACACCACCACCCGTTCCGCCCTCGGCGTCACAAGACACCCACAGGATCCCGAACGGGTAGCGGGCGGCAGCTCGGGTGGCTCGGCCTCCGCCGTGGCGGACGGCGAGTGTGCCGCCGCCCTCGGCTCGGACACGGGCGGCTCGATCCGCCAGCCTGCGTCCTATTGCGGCGTGGTCGGCCTGCGCCCCACCTATGGCAGGGTATCCCGCTACGGCCTTGTGGCGTTTGCCTCGTCCATGGATCAGATCGGTCCGCTGACCCGCACGGTAGCGGACAATGCCGCCCTATTCTCCGTGATCGCAGGACATGACGAACGGGATGCCAAAACCCTTTCGTCTCCTCTGTCCGACCCGTCGGCTCTGCTCGGCATGAGCTTGCACGGGCTTCGCATCGGCGTGTTCGGCGCGGACGAGGACACGGCAAGCGACGTGCAGGCAACGCTTCTTTCTGCTGCCCATGCGCTGGAGAAGCGAGGCGCCGCCATCACCATGCTCACACCGCCCTCTCTGTCGCAGGCGACGGGGGCGTATTATGTCCTCTCCTGCGCCGAGGCGTCCTCCAATCTGTCCCGCTTTGACGGCGTACGCTTCGGCAGACGGGCAGAGGGATGCGAGAGCATAACCGACCTGTATTGCCGCTCCCGCTCCGAGGGCTTTGGCGACGAGGTCAAGAAACGCATTCTGCTGGGCACGCTCGTGCTGTCCACGCACGACAAGAATAACTACTACGCCCACGCAAGGCAGGCGGCAGAGCGTGTCAAAACCTCTCTGCTCGATCAGCTCGCCACCTATGACCTGCTTCTGTTCCCCACTGCCCCCACCGCCGCACCGCTTCGCAGCACGGCACAGGGGCTTTCGCACGCCGCACGCTATGCGGCCGACCGCTATACCGTCCCCGCAGCCCTTGCGGGTCTGCCTGCACTGTCCGTGCCGTTCGGCAAGAGCAAGGACGGCCTGCCGATCGGCGTTCAGCTGATGGGCAAGCCCCTGTCCG
>SVTU01000080.1 GCA_015063655.1 Oscillospiraceae bacterium | reverse complement strand
GCAAATTTTCAAGCCTGCTTCGGCACGGGCCGTCGGAGTATCCGATGCTGTCTACCTGTATATTATACCTTGTCTTGGGCATTTTGTCAATGCGTTTTTTGCAAAGTTTTTTTGCGATGGGGTAAAAGGGAAGGGAACGGGGGAGAATGGGGAGGAAAGGGCGGCCTTTTTTCTCTTTTTTGAAAATCCTGCAGGGGGACTTGATTTATTTGCTTTGATGTGTTATAATAAATTATGTATGCGAACAAGCACGGTCTTCTCTTGTCCATGGGCGAAGGGGGAACGGTTGCTTTTCGGACGTTTAGGAAAGGTGGGATGGCATTGCTATTTTCCAAGCTTCGAGGTGCTTTGGGCCGTTTTTGGCAATCGGTTGGGCGTTTCGTTAAGAGGAAGGACCCCAGCACGGTCTTTATTGCCTTGATGGCAACGGGGTGTCTTACGTATATCCTGATCTATGCGATCATGGGCAATGCACAGTACACGGATCTGTTCTTCTTGCGCACGAAGGATCTGTTTATGGATTTCTACAATTCTGTGCGTGATGCGGCGCAGGGTGAGGCGGCCTACACGGTTCACCACGTGATCTATCCGCCGATGGCCAATCTGCTGTATCTGATCTGTTCCCGCTTCATCCCCACGTCATACAACAATTCGGAATGGTTTAATCGCTACACCTGGCCAAAGTATTCCTCTGCCATTCTGTTTTATCTGCTCTTTACGCTTGTGCTGGTGCTGTTCTTCTTTGCTCTGGTGCATGAGAAGAAGACGGGCTCGCGAGGCGTGAGATTCGGCTTTGCTCTGTTTGCGGTATTCAACGCACCCTTCCTCTATATGATCGAGCGGGGTAACATGCTTCTGCTTTGTCTGATCGCTCTGTTCGTCTATGCCTTTACGTACAACAGCGAGAAGGCGTGGTGGCGGGAGATCGGTTTGCTTTGCTTGGCCTTCTCCTTCTGCCTAAAGCTTTACCCTGTGGTATTCGGGTGGTTTTTGATTGCCGACAAGCGATACCGTGAGGCGGTTCGTTGCTTTATTTACGGTATGCTGATGCTGATCCTGCCCTCCTTCTTGTTTGGCGGGCCTGCGATCTTTGTGCAGATATTGCGCAACATCACCTCCTTCTCCGAGGGCGGCGGCGGAACGCTGACGGTGATTGCGGCATACGGGCATTTGCCCCTGTGGCTGGTATCCATCGTATCCTACGCTTGGGTGGCCGTTTGTGCCGTTTGCTTTGCCATCTCCCCTTGGCTCTATAAGGACAAGCCGTGGAAAACGTGGATGATAGGACTTGCCACCATTATGGCGATCCCGTCTCTGACGTCGCTGTACGGCTGGGCCTTCTTCCTCATTCCCTTGATCATGCTTCTCAGGCACGAACGATTGAGCGGAAAGAATTGGTTCTACGTTTTGATCATGACCGTTCCCTTTATCCCGCTTCCGTTCCGTGTTAACTGGTATTTATCGACCAACTCCTTCCTCGTCTATCCCATGACGGCGGTGCTGACCATTGTGGCGGTGACCGACACGGTCATCACGCTGTACCGTCTGCGGAAGGGCAGGAAAGAGGGGCAGACAGAACGGGAAGCTGTGACAGAACAGCCGTGACAACGAAGCGCAGGGCCTCTTGAGCCATGCTCAAGGCCCTGCGCCGCAACATGTATACAGGAGATCAACATGGAAAAGAACAGAAGCAGCTTTACGAGTAAGCTTGGGTTTGTCCTGGCCGCCGCAGGCAGTGCGGTGGGGCTTGGCAACCTTTGGCGTTTTCCGTATCTTGCCGCCAAGCACGGCGGTGGGATCTTTTTATTGGTTTACGTGATCTTGGCGGTGACCTTTGGCTTTGCCTTGATGACGGCAGAGATCGCCCTCGGGCGCAAGACGGGACTTAGCCCCATTGGGGCATACCGTGCGCTTGACCGCCGATTTTCTTTTTTGGGGTGGCTGTCCTCGGCCATTCCCATGCTTATTTTGCCGTATTACTGCGTGATCGGCGGATGGGTGACGAAATATCTTGCCGTGTTTGTGACGGGCAAGGGAGCTGAGGCGGCGAACGATGCGTATTTCTCGGGCTTTATTGCCAAGACGGGTGAGCCGCTTCTGTGGTTTGCCATCTACCTGGGGCTGACGGCCCTTGTGGTGCTGTTTGGCGTGGAGAAGGGCATTGAGAAGGTCAGTAAGGTGATGATGCCTGTGCTGGTCGTGCTGTCTCTCGGCATTGCCATCTACAGCATATGCATGCCTGGCGCTATGCAGGGCGTGATCTACTACCTCAAGCCCGACTTCTCTCATTTCACCATCATGACCGTGGTGGCGGCATGCGGACAGCTCTTCTATTCCATGTCCATTGCGATGGGTATTCTCATCACCTACGGCTCGTACATGAAAAAGGACGTGAGTATTGAGTCCTCGGTCAGACAGATCGAGCTGTTTGACACGGGCATTGCTTTTTTGGCGGGTCTGATGATCATTCCCGCAGTCTTTGCCTTCTCGGGCGGAGACGAGGAGGCGCTCGGCCAGGGCCCCGGTCTTATGTTTGTGATGCTTCCCAAAGTGTTTGACAGCATGAAGGGCGGAGCGGTGATCGGAGCGGTGTTCTTTGTGCTGGTGCTGTTTGCGGCACTGACCTCGTCGATCTCCTTGATGGAGACAGTCGTCTCTATTTTGCAGGACAAGCTGGGATGGGGACGCAAGGGCTCCTGCCTTGCCGTTTTGTTTGGGGCTGTGCTGCTGGGCTTGCCCTCATCGCTCGGCTACGGCGCATGGGGCGGCGTGACGCTGCTCGGCATGCCCTTCCTTGATTTCTTTGATTTTATCAGCAACAGCATTCTCATGCCCATCGTGGCGCTTGGCACGTGCGTGTTTATCGGTTACGTGCTAAAGCCCCGTGCCTTGGTGGAGGAGGTGGAGCTGACGGGACGCTTTAAGAAAAAGAAGCTGTTTTGCGTGATGATCCGTTACGTTGCTCCCGTGTTCTTGCTGATGATCCTTGTCAGTGCCGTGCTGAGTGCGTTTGGCGTGATTGCCATTTGATGTGCTTCATTTTTGGATAGTCAAGGAGACGCTATGACACTGTTTTTGATTGCCCTTTCCACCGTCTTTGTGATGCTGTTGTATGCCTTGCCCGGCTTCTTGATGGTTAAGACCAAGCTGGTGAAGGAAAGCTCTATTCCCGATTTTGCCCGTTTTCTGATGTACGTATGCTCTCCCATGCTGATCATCGACTCCTTTATGAAGGCGAGCAGGGGAGGCGGGATCGCAGGCTCGCTTGTCTTTATCTTCTTCTTTGTGGTCCTCGTGGAGGGCGGCATGCTGATCGCCTTTTTCTTCCTGTTCCGCAAGAAAAGAGAGGACGTGAGATACCGTGTGTACGTGCTGGCGACCTGCTTTTCCAACTGCGGCTTTATGGGCGTTCCGAT
Organism: Oscillospiraceae bacterium; assembly: GCA_015063655.1. GTDB lineage: Bacteria > Bacillota > Clostridia > Oscillospirales > CAG-272 > HGM12713. The sequence goes on along the minus strand of SVTU01000080.1, from coordinate 3,058 downwards.
CCTTGAGGCCTTGTTGCCCGAGTATCCCTCGGCAGCGGCTCTCTCCGCCATGTTCACCGTTGCCATGAACGTGCTGGGATGGACGGCAGGCTCTGCCATCATTGCCAACGACAAGCGGTATATGAGTCTGCGCAAGCTGCTGCTTAATCCCATCGTGCTGGCTTTGCCCGTGGCGATCCTCTTTCTTGCCACAGGCTACCGTCCACCCGAGCTGCTTGCCGATGCCATTTCGATCTTAGCCCGTATGTCCACGGTGCTGTGCATGCTGATCATGGGCATGCGGTTGGCCACGGTTTCAATACGCTCTTTGCTGCTTCGCCCCGCCCAGTATGCGGTGATCGCCATCAAGCAGCTGATATTGCCCTTGGCGGTGCTTGGTATTCTGTGGCTGCTGCCGATCGACCCTAACGTGCGCACCTGCGCCTTTATCATGACGGCTTGCCCCGTGGCAAGCGTGGTGCTGTCCTTTGCGGAGATGATCGGCGAGGGGCAGGAGACGGCTGCCAATCTGATGCTCTTGGGTACGTTTTTGAGCGTTCTGACCATTCCCGTGATGGCTCTATTGATATAATAAAGGAAAGAAAAAAGCGGCTCCTTGTGCATCGTCGGCACAGAGGGCCGCCTTTCCGTTAACACTTTGCAAACAAAATGTGAAAAAACTGTTGACAAAAACGGTATAGCGTGCTATAATGCTATAAGGGTAATCCCCAAATACTTCATTGATAAGGAGAAAATTATGAAAAAGTCCGGAATTCTATCTCTTGTTGCAGTCTTTCTGATGTTGGCCATGATGCTGACCGCTTGCGGTGGCACCGTATCCATGAAGAAGGTCTTTAACGAGGACTACAAGGTAGTTGCCGATCCCTTCACCGGTTATACCGAGCTTGAGGAGATCGAGGACTACGAGATCGAGGAGTATAACCAAGAGGTTATCGTCCTGCAGAAGGCCGAGGAGGATTCGGTTACATACAAATTCCTGAACCTGCGCACCGGTGAGATCGTTAAGACCATCGAGGCAAAGGATGAGTTGTACCTGTTCCAGCTGGTTGACAATCTTCCTCTCGTATTCGTTGCTAAGGTTGCCGAGGAAGAGGCCGAAGAGCCTGCTCCCGCAGCTGAGGAATCCGAGGGCGGCAAGCTCCCTGAGAATCCCTTTGCAGACATCGACGCCGAGTTCTATCTGTACGATATCACGGGCGAAGAGGTTGCTACCTCCGATTATTGCTATCAGGCACCCGTTGCCTTTGCCGATCTCGTTATCTACGATGATGTAGCGTACGACATCGACGCTGACGGTGCATTGGTGAACCCCACTGCGGTTCCCGAATACGTCATTAAGAACGAGAATGCCGTTGTGGCAGGCGATTTCTTTGTCGTTCCCACCGCCATCAACAGCGAGCGTCCTAACTGCTTCTACGTATATGACCGTACCTTCCACTATGTTTCTTCCTTCTTCGCTCCCGGCTATGCTTCCGTGAACCTGATCGCTCCTCTGGAGGACGGCAACGTTCTGGTTCAGTATGCCGTTAAGCTTGATGAGAACGCTAAGAAGTACGATTACTATGACTTCGGTTTTGAGGGTATTACCGAGAAGTACGATCTGCAGACCTACGTCTTCAATTCCGTTAAGGGAACGCTGAAGAGCGTCAAGATGGATTACTTGCTTACCGCCGTTGTTCCCAACAGCGATCTGTATGATGCTGAGGCCGAGAACAATCTGTACACCGACAAGTTCGATAACATCGCAGTCGGCTACGCTATCGAGGACAAGAGAATCAACGATTCTCAGGACGGAATCGATATGTTCCTGCTCAGCAACAAGGGTAAGGTTGGCAAGTCCCTCAAGTTCTTCGATACGCAGAAGATCAGCACCAAAGGCATACTGTCCTTCAAGAAGCTGTCTTCCGACATGTACCTCGTTCAGGGTCTGAACGGTGTTGGCATTCTGGATAAGAACGGCAAGCTGATCAACATGATCGCTAACGACACCTTGGAGTTCACGGGTGAGTACTTTGTGGGCGAAAAGGCCATCTATGACCTTGACTTCGAGATCGTTTACCACTTTGCTGAGAACAAGGGCGATGCCGAGGGTACTGTTGGCGGCGCTGTGATCATCGAGGAAGAGACGGATGAGGGATTCGATGCGATCCTGCTCCACAATGGTGAAGAGACTGTGATCTACTCCTCCGACGACGAGAAGGTTCTTGACTACGATGTAGCACCCGCTATCGGCTGCTACGTGCTTGAGACCGAGGACGGCTACGAGTACTACAACGTTGAGGGCGAGCTGGTGATCGAGACTAAGACGAGTCTTGAGTTTATGCCTTTCGCTACCAAGGGTGGCGTCTTTGGCGGTGAAGAGACCGAGGACGGCTACACCTACTACTTCTTTACCAAATAATCGTCCATAAGGACACCAAAGGGGCTGTCTCAAATGCAAATTTGAGACAGCCCCGATTTTTTGTTTTTAGATTAGGGAGAGAGCCGTTTGTATGCGCTCCTGTAGGAGCTTGACACGCTTTGGGTCGGCCTCGGGCGTGTCGGAGAGGGGAAAGGAGAGGCCGAGCGAGGCGTATTTCTCAAGGCAGAGCTTGCGGAAGGGCAGCAGCTCAACACGGCGAATACAGGAGTAGGGGGAGAGCAGGGCGCACAGCCTGTCGGCGTCCTCGTCGGTGTCGTTGAGATTTGGCACGATGACCTGCCGTATCCACACGTCCTTTTTCTTTCGGTTGCACGCATCAAGCGTTTGCAGGGTGTTGGCAAGGTGTCCCCCCGTGAGGACACGGTAGGCGTCTTCCTTGGTTGCCTTGACGTCGAGAAGCACAAGATCGACGGCGTCGAGCAGAGCGGAGACCGCATCATTTTGAAGCTCACCGCACGTGTCGATGGCGACGTGCAGGCCGTGAGCGTGCAGAATGTCGGTGCAGGCTCTCACAAAATCGGCCTGCAAGGTTGGCTCGCCGCCCGAAAAGGTCACACCGCCATGACGGATATAGGGAAGAAATTTCAGCAGACGCCCGCACAGTGCCTCGGCGCTGACCTGCTCGCCCGTGTGTGC
>SVTU01000079.1 GCA_015063655.1 Oscillospiraceae bacterium | reverse complement strand
GGCTGTTGCGAGCATGCTTTCATAGGCCTCGGTTTCAAGACCGCCCGGCTTATCCATATGCACGGGCAAGCCTCTGTCAAGCGCCGCCTGCACGTGCTCGGTGGTGGTCAGCTCCTCGGTTTCGATCACAGCGGCATCAAGGTCATCGATAGCGAAAGCCTCTGACAGCGTTAAGCGAGGGATGCCCTCGTAGTGCTTTTTCCGATCCTCCCAATACGTTTCCTCTGTTTCGGGAACCACAACACCCGCAATATCAAAATACGCAGGCATATGTTTCATCGTGGTCATAATTGCACCGGCATGGTCGTGGCCGATCCCGATCTGAATAACTTTTATCTTTTTCATACTACCTCCTCAATCCATCTGCGTCCAATCAAACTGAACCACAGGAAAAGCCTTTTCCACGGCAAGTCTATTATAGATCTTAACCATGTCCCGAGCGGGATGCACCTCTTCAATGAGGGTGCGCAGGTCAAGTCTACGGTAGCGAAGCATTTCGAGAACGGCTCTCTCGTCGTCTGCCTCTGTCCACCAACCGGGTGCAGACTCCTGACGGGGACGGGCGTCGGTATGTGCACCAACCATCGTCACGCCACGGAAATGCACCTTGCGGTAGTAATCAATGGTAAAGTCGGAATTGCGTGTGCAACCGAGCAAGGCAATACGGCCAAAGCGAGCCATAGCGTCAAGAGCCATGTCAAGGCCTTGCCCCACGCCCGTCACCTCAATACAAACCTTAGCACCACCGCCTGTGATCTCCTTAACGGTCTCGGCAAAGTCAGGCGCAAAGGGATCAAGCGCATAGTCTGCACCAAGCTCCAAGGCTCTCGCTCTCTTCTCCGCCACGGGATCAACGGCAATGATCGGCAGCGCACCAGCCACACGAAGCTCCTGGATCGCCATCAAACCAAGAACGCCAAGACCCATCACCATGGCCGATTCGCCCATCTCCAGGCGGCATTTGCGAATAGCCGCCATCGGGAAGGTGGCGATATGCACGAGGGCTGCCTCGTCAAAGCCAATCCTGTCATCCAACAGATATACGTTCTTTTCCTTGTAAATGCGATACTGCGTGTGCTTGCCCCAAACGCAAAGCACTCTGTCGCCTACCTTCACGCGCTCCACTCCCTCGCCAATGGCTTCCACAACACCCGCTCCGCTGTATCCGATGCGAATGGGATAGCCATGGGTTACGCTGCTCGCACCCGTGTTGGGCATACCGAGCAGGTTAGCCCTTTCCGTTCCGGCACTCACAGTGCTTCGCACCAGCTTAACCAATACCTCTCCCGCCTCGGGGCTCTTTACCTCAAGCTCCTCGATCTCCGACACACCCGGAGCAACAAATACAATACCTTTGCTTTTCATGGCATATGCCTCCTTATAATGATACCTTCATTATATCACCTTGACATACGCTTGGCAATATGCTATACTACAAGTATAGCACACAATACTCCAAAAATAAAGCAATATTGGCAGGTTTTTATGCATGAATGATACACTTTTCTACAATTCGTTTCATTTTCGTCCGCTCGCTCACCACGCCTATCATCACACGGATAACACAAGACATGGCATTCCCATCCATTTTCTTGCCCGCATCACATGCGGGACGGCCAGGATCGTTCCGCTGTCAGGCGAAGCGTTTAGCGTAGCGAAGGGGGATGTTTTTCTGCTCCCCATGGGCTTGCGCTATCATTCGTATTGGTATCCCGACAAGGACACACAAACCGTTTCTTGGGAATCCTATGGCTTTGCATATCTGCCAAGTCAACAGAGTAAGGCATATCTTCCCCAAAGGATATCGGTCAATCACAGAGCGCAGGAGCTGTTAGACAGCTTAGCCGAGCATATGGCGGTGGATGCCACGGGAATAGGGCTTTTATACTTGATACTGGGTGAGCTTGAGCATACGCTGATCGAGGTGGCCCCCGATCCCGACCGTGCCTTGCTTGAGCGGGCATCGGCCTATATGCGCACACACCCCAACATGAGCGTGGGCGAGCTTGCCAAGCATCTTGGGATGAGTGAGTCGGCCGTGTATGCCTTTTTTTCCGCCTATGCCGACACCACGCCCGTTGCTCACAAAAACCGATTGATGGCAGACGTTGCCGAGGAGCTGTTGACCACAACCGATCTCTCCGTAGAGGCCATCAGCGAAGCCGTTGGCTTCTCAAGCGTTACGTATTTCCGCCATATTCTCCGTCAATACAAAAAGCAAACGCCAACACAGATACGAAACAGCAGACACGCTCCCTCTCTATTATAAAAGCATGTTGTCTCGAATGAGCTTTGTGTTTCTCAATCTGGGCTGAGCCTTGGTCGTTACGGGCAGATAGCTCTCAACACACAGATACATACAAACACCAAGGGCAGGCCCTATTTGGCGGACAAGGCGTGTGTGCGTGCCGCCAACCAAGAACAAAAACGGCTTCTCCAGCTCCTTATGCAAACGGTGAATGGTATGGAGAGCATCCATCTGCTCATCCTCACTGTTGGCCTTTGCCACGATCTTCACCACGTCCGCCCCTCTTGCGATCTGCTCCTTGGCATAGGCAAGCACCTCATCTTCGGTAAAATACCGTGAGGTGTGGGTGGAGATCAGTACCTCTCCGCCCCGCTCGTGAATGGTTCGGATCAAGGCCTTTTGCTTCTCTACCGCTTGAACGTCAAAGGTCAGCTGATCGGTAGTGGGCGCATACAGATCGCCGATCACGTCGCAAAGCGTAGCCCCTGCCTCAAGCCCCATCAGCAAAAGCTCCACACGTTCATCATCGGAAAGCCCCTTGCTGGCCGCTCCGCGGTACGAGGTGATATAGATTGGTCTGCCCTCGCAATATGAGAAAATCTTGCGAAGCGTTTCCACGTTGCGATACTCGGGCAACAAATTACAAAGCTGAATGCCAAATGCCTCCGCCCCGTCATACAGAGAATTCATAATCACGCAGATCGCCCCTTCGGGCGTTTTCTCCTGCACCATGGCGGTGAGGAGGGGCTTTTGTTGATTCAAAAACGTAGGTTTCATTTTTTTTGGTAATCCTTTCTTCCCAATGCATTTCGTCCGCCGTCTACCATGATGTTCGTACCGTTGATAAAGCCACCCTTATCGGAGGCGATAAACAAAATCACATCAATGATCTCGATCGGCTCGGCGGCACGCCCCAGCATGGTGCGCATGCCTGCCATGGCATCACGAGTCATAACAGGCCCGGGGGAGACGCACACGCAACGAATACCGTGATTCTCGCCGTACTGCGCCATAGACTTGGTAAGACCGTACATAGCCCCGCTCTTAGCGGTGGCATAGCCAAAGCCTTTTCCTCCTCCCTCTTCGCCCGTGATAGAGCCGATATGAACAAGCAAGCCGCTCTTTTGATCTCTCATCACGCCAAGCACAGCGTGATCCAGATACATCTGCCCCTTGAGGTTGACGTCAATGCTCCAATCATACACGTCGATCGGGATCTCGGGGAGATCCAGCGTCTTATCAACGTGCAGCATACGTATCTCGTTTCCGCCTGCAAACGGAATGGCCAGGTCGATCCTGCCAAATACACGCATAGCCTCGTCACGTACGTGGCAGATCTGCGCATAGTCACGCACGTCACACACAACGCCAATGGCACTTCCCTTGCGAATGGCGTTAACCTTAGAGACGGCCGCCTCCAGACCTTCGGGGTTGACATCAGCCATCACGGCAGAGCCTCCCCGTCTGACGTATTCCTCACAGCAGAGATAGCCCATGCCCGATGCTGCGCCCGTAGCGATCAGCACCTTGCCTTCAAATTCCTTCGTCATATACAATGCCTCCTTTTTTTTGTTAGTACCATCATACCACATGCGAGCGGATTTCACAATGTAAAAAACGGATATTTTTTAACATTTTCGATTATTTTTTGGTTTTTTTATTATTTTTTTCTTGAATTCTTTAGCGTTTTAGCGTATACTGTTATTAACAAATTCGAAGGAGAGCCGTATTATGTCTATTCTTGACAGTCTGACCGTGACCCGTATTGACGAGATCTTCACCGTTCCCTCTGCCAAGGGGCGTACTTTGAAAATTAAGGAACGTTCCTTTTTCGGCTTGTCCTTTTGCTCGGATAACGGTGTCATTGCCTATCACACAAAGGAATGCTCATACGTATCCGACAAGGCACATGCCATCCTGCTTCCCATGGGCGGAACGTATCACCTGAGCGGTCTTGCCGACGGTCACTTCCCTCTTATCAATTTTAAAGCTACCTGTGCCCAGCCAATAAGCGGCTTTCACGTATTTTCTCTGCGCCATACCGATGGGTATCTGCATGATTACGAGCGCATGCTTTCCCTATACCGCTTGGGTGGACATGAGCAAAAGCTGATGAGCATGCTATATGACATGCTGTATCGTCTCTCCAAGGAGAGTGAGCCGAGGCAGACGCATCTGCTTACTCCCGCCTTGGATACGCTTGACACCGATTTTTCCAACCCCGAGCTCTCTGTTTCCCGTCTCGCCTCTCTGTGCGGCGTGAGTGACGCCCATTTCAGAAAGCTTTTCAAGGAGAGCCAAGGCACGTCTCCCAAGCAATATCTCACCGAGCTTCGCATCTCACATGCCAAACGCCTGCTCTCGGAGCGCACGGCCACGGTAAGCGACATTGCAGAGGCTTGCGGCTTTGCCAGCGTCTATCATTTTTGCCGTGCCTTCAAGCTGGCCACGGGGCAAACGCCTACGGAGTTTGCTGAGCGTTAGCATACAAAAGGTCTTCCTATTGGCAAGAACGGCACTTCCTGCTCAAATCTGCCAATCCCCTAAAAGAGGCTGTCTCAAATCTTCATTTGAGACAGCCTCTTTTATTGATTATTGAAAATACTTCACGGCAGACTCAAACATCTTCATGTCAAACTCACCGATCACGTTTTGGTAAAGGCCCTTGCCGATACGCTCGGAGTGACCCATCTTACCGATAACGTGTCCGTCGGGAGAGGTAATGCCCTCCACGGCGAAGCAGGAGTTATTGGGATTGAACAGAATGTTCGAGGTAGGCTTACCGTCAAGATCCACGTACTGCGTAGCGATCTGCCCGTTTTCTGCCAGGGAGAGGATCAGCTCATCGGAAGCGAGGAAGCGTCCCTCACCGTGGGAGATCGGTACGGTGTACACGTCACCAACCTGCGTAGCCGCAAGCCAAGGAGACTTATTGGAAGCCACACGGGTACGTACAAGGCGGGACTGGTGGCGTCCGATGGAATTGAAGGTCAGCGTGGGGCAATTCTCATCGGTATCGATGATCTCGCCGTACGGCACAAGACCAAGCTTGATAAGAGCCTGGAAGCCGTTACAAATCCCCGCCATCAAGCCGTCACGGTTCTTGAGAAGCTCGTTGACCTGCTCCTTGATCACCGCATTGCGGAAGAAGGCCGTGATGAACTTACCCGAGCCATCGGGCTCGTCACCGCCCGAGAAGCCACCGGGAACAAAGATAATCTGCGCATCACGCACGGACTTGGCAAACGCATTGACCGACTCCTCAATGCCCTGTGCCGTGAGGTTATTGATCACGAATATCTCTGTCTCGGCCCCTGCTCTCTCAAAGGCCTTGGCGGAATCGTACTCGCAGTTGGTACCCGGGAATACGGGGATCAGCACACGGGGCTTAGCGACCTTAGCCGAAGCCAACGCTCTGTGCTTGGTCTCATAAGAGAAGGCGGGAATATCGCCCTTAGCTTCCTTGGCATGCACGGCAAAGACAGACTCCAGCTTATTGTTGTAGAGGTCACACAGCTCGCTCATGGATACCGAGACGTCACCGTATGCAAAGGCACCGTCGTCGGTAACCGTACCGATGCTCTGTCCCGCCACATCGGTATCTACCTCCAAGAGGAACGCACCGTAGCAGTAATCAAACAGGTCAGAGATAGACACTGCCCCGTCAAAGCGGAAGCCAAGTCCGTTACCGATACACATCTTGAAGATTGCCTCAGCCATACCGCCGTAGGTGGGCGTGTATGCCGCATAGACCTTACCCTGTCTCATCAGTGCCGTTACCTTGTCAAAGACAGACAAGAGAGACTCTGCCTTCGGCAGGCCGTTTTCATCATAGGCGGGGCAAAGGCAAACGACCTTATGTCCTGCCTTCTTCATATCATTGGTAACGATCTCGTTGGTCTTACCCGTGGTCACAGCAAAGGACACAAGCGTGGGCGGAACGTCGATCTTCTCAAAGCTACCGCTCATCGAGTCCTTACCGCCGATCGAGCCGATGCCAAGCTGCTTCTGCGCCATGAACGCACCGAGCAGAGCGGACAGGGGCTTGCCCCAACGGGCAGGATCCTTCATGGGCTTTTCAAAATACTCCTGGAAGGTCAGATATACGTCCTCAAAGGATGCACCCGTAGCGATCAGCTTACTAACCGATTCCACCACGGCAAGGTATGCGCCGTGATAGGGACTCTTCTCGGAAATATAGGGATTGAAGCCCCAGGACATATACGAGCAGGTGTCGGTATCTGCCTTTTCAACGGATATCTTATGTACCATAGCCTGAATGGGCGTGCTTTGATGCTTTCCGCCAAAGGGCATCAGCACCGTGCCTGCACCGATGGTGGAGTCAAAGCGCTCGGAAAGCCCCTGCTTTGAGCAAACGTTCAGGTCGCTCACAAGCGCACGCATACCGTCTGCAAAATCGGTCACAGCAGGCTTTTGATAAGAAGCGGGCTTCGCAGTATGCACCGTGATATGCTTCTCAGCTCCGTTGG
>SVTU01000078.1 GCA_015063655.1 Oscillospiraceae bacterium | reverse complement strand
TGATAGGCCTTCTCGATCAGGATACCCGCTCCAACGATCTGGGCACCTGCCTGCTCACAAACGTGGATGAGGGAAAGCAGGGCACTTCCCTTTGCCAAGAAGTCATCAATGATTAAGACCTTGTCGTCTGCCGACAGATGCTCCTTGGACACCATAATATCGTACTTTCGGCCTCTGGTATAAGAAAACACCTCGCTGGCGTAAACGTCTCCCGACATATTCTTGGAAGCCGATTTTTTAGCGAACACCACAGGAGGAACGCCCGGGAACTGCAAGGCAGCCACACAAGCCACGCCAATGCCCGAAGCCTCGATTGTCAAAATCTTGGTAACCGATTCACCCGCAAAGCGACGGGCAAGCTCTTTACCCATCTCACTCATAAAGGCAACATCAATACGGTGGTTGACAAAGCCGTCTACCTTGAGAACATCACCCTCGAATATTTTTCCCTCTCGTCTAATCTTTTCTTCCAAAAGCTCCACAGGTGTCCCACCTTTCATGGAAAGTTTACAAAATATTAAATATAAAAACATTATACATCAAAATTTAAGAAATTGCAAGTAACATATTCCCTAAATCCCGTTCAATTATTCCGTGCAAAATAGACAAATATCACGAATGAGGATTGTAATTGCTCTATATTTATGATAGAATACTGACATTACCTTACGGAGGAATTAGCATGAAAATTTACGGCTTACAGAAAACAACACTCCTGGATTTTCCCGAGAAGATCGCCTGCACCGTCTTTACGGGCGGCTGCAACCTGCGCTGTCCCTTTTGTCACAACGCCTCTCTTGTCCTTCGCTTTGATGAAAGTCCCTATATGACCGAGGACGACTTCTTTTTATATATTGAAGAAAGGAACAAGAACCGCATGATCACCGAGGGCGTTTGCATCACAGGCGGAGAGCCGTTGCTTTCTCACGGGTTGCGAGATTTTATTTTGCGTGCCAAGGACCACGGTCTTGCCGTTAAGCTGGATACCAATGGTACGCTGCCCTCTCGGCTGCGCCCTCTGATCGAAGAAGGCCTTCTCGATTACATCGCGATGGATATCAAGAACAGCCTGCCGAAGTATTCACTGACGTGCGGACTGAGGGTAGATACCGAATGCATCGAAGAGAGCATTCATCTTATCATGAACAGCGGTATCACATACGAATTCCGCACAACGGTCATTAAGGAGCTTCATACGATGGACGACCTGCTTTCGATCGGAGAGATGATCCACGGTGCCGAGCAATACTATCTGCAATCCTTCAAGGATTCGGGGGATCTGATCGGCAAGGGCATGTCCTCATGGAGCGAGGACGAGCTGAAGAGGGCTGTGTCTCTTTTGACGCCTCACGCCCATATCTTGGGGTTGAGAGGGGTGTAAAACACAATATATTGTGATTATTGACAACAAAAACCTCAATATATTGTGATATCTCACAATTGACAAAAGCTCCTTTATGCGGTATACTAGTATACGTAACAGTATCCCCATCATTTCGAAAAAAGGAGAAAAACATGTATCAGGTATTGAAAAGAGACGGCAAGGTCATTGACTTCAGCCTCGAAAAAATCCAAAAGGCCATTCAGATGGCATTTGAAGCACAGGAAAAGAATTTTCACCCCTCTGTGATCGACCTTCTTTCCCTAAAGGTTACGGCCGATTTTGAAAGCAAGATTAAGGAAGGCTTGATCGCCGTTGAGGATATTCAGGACAGCGTAGAGTCCGTTTTGGTTCAGGCAGGCTATGCCGACGTTGCCAAGGCATATATTCTCTACCGTAAGCAGAGAGAAAAGCTCCGCAACCTGAAATCCACCATTCTTGACTATAAGGAGCTGGTTGACAGCTACGTTAAGAACATTGACTGGCGTGTCAAGGAAAACTCCACGGTGACCTATTCCGTAGGCGGTCTGATTTTGAGCAACTCGGGTGCTATCACCGCTAACTATTGGCTCTCCGAGGTCTATGACGAGGAGATCGCCAACGCTCACAGAAATGCCGATATTCACCTGCACGACCTCTCCATGCTGACAGGCTACTGCGCAGGCTGGTCGCTCAAGCAACTGATCCAAGAGGGTCTTGGCGGTGTATCGGGTAAGATCACCTCTGCCCCCGCAAGCCATCTCGCTACCCTTTGCAACCAAATGGTCAACTTCCTCGGTATCATGCAGAACGAGTGGGCAGGCGCACAGGCCTTCTCCTCCTTCGATACCTACCTTGCCCCCTTCGTTAAGGTGGACAACCTCAACTATGACCAGGTCAAGAAGTGCATTGAGTCCTTTATTTACGGCGTAAATACTCCCTCTCGTTGGGGTACGCAGGCTCCCTTCTCCAACGTAACCCTTGACTGGACCGTTCCCGCTGACCTTGCCGAGCTCAACTGTATCGTTGGCGGCAAGGAAATGGACTTCAAGTACAAGGATTGTAAGAAGGAAATGGATATGGTGAACAAGGCGTTCATCGAGATCATGATCGAGGGTGACTACAACGGCCGTGGCTTCCAGTATCCCATTCCCACCTACTCCATTACCTCCGACTTTGACTGGTCCGAGACCGAGAACAACCGTTTGCTGTTCGAAATGACGGCTAAGTACGGTACTCCCTACTTCTCCAACTACATCAACAGCGACATGGAGCCCAGCGACGTGCGTAGCATGTGCTGCCGTCTGCGTCTTGATCTTCGTGAGCTTCGCAAGAAATCGGGCGGCTTCTTTGGAAGCGGCGAAAGCACGGGTTCTATCGGTGTTGTTACCATCAACATGCCCCGCATTGCTTACCTCGCTGAGAACGAGGACGATTTCTATGCAAGACTTGGCCACATGATGGACGTTGCCGCTCGCTCCCTGAAGGTTAAGAGAACGGTCATTACTCGTTTGCTCAACGAGGGTCTGTATCCTTATACCAAGAGATACCTCGGCACGTTTGAGAACCACTTCTCCACCATCGGTCTTGTCGGTATGAACGAGGCAGGTCTCAACGCCAAGTGGCTTAAGGCTGATATGACCCATAAGGAGACGCAGGAGTTCACCAAGAACGTACTGAACTTCATGCGCTCCCGTCTCTCCGACTACCAGGAAAAATACGGCGACCTCTACAACCTTGAGGCTACTCCTGCTGAGTCTACCTCTTACCGTCTCGCTATGCACGACCTCAAGCGCTTCCCCAACATTATCACCGCTTCCGAGAACAACAAGACCCCCTACTACACCAACTCCTCTCACCTGCCCGTCAGCTACACCGCCGATATCTTCGAGGCTCTTGACGTTCAGGATGAGCTGCAGACCCTCTACACATCGGGTACGGTATTCCATGCCTTCCTTGGTGAGAAGCTTCCCACCTGGAAGTCAGCCGCCAACCTTGTTCGCAAGATCGCAGAGAATTACAAGCTTCCCTACTACACGCTGTCGCCCACGTATTCCGTATGCAAGACACATGGCTACCTGGCAGGCGAGAAGTTCTCTTGCCCACACTGCGGCGAGGTGACCGAGGTTTACAGCCGTATTACGGGCTACTACCGTCCTGTTCAGGCATGGAACGTTGGTAAGTCTGCTGAATACAAGGCTCGTAAGGTCTATGATATTGAGCGTTCCATGAACCTGCACAATTTCAACAAGGTCGCAGGTGATGCTGAGTATCAGGCTGAGCCCGCTGTTTCGACTGCTACCAAAACCTCCCTGTTGATGCTCTTTGCCACCAAGACTTGCCCCAACTGCAAGATGGCAGCCAAGTTCCTTGACGATGCCGGTATCCCCTATACCAAGGTCCTTGTTGAGGATAACCGTGACGCCGCTACGCAGTACGGAGTTACGCAGGCTCCCACACTGATCGTGGAGAACGGAGACTCCTACGAAAAGATCGTAAACGCCTCCAACATTCGCAAGTTTGCGGAGAACGCACTCAACTAATATATTTGGGCAGATGCCTCGGCATCTGCCCAAACACCATGTGAAAGGAAAATAAATATGTACGATATTATCGTAGTCGGCGCAGGACCTGCGGGCATGACTGCCGCACTGTATGCGCTGAGAGCTGACAAGAAGGTTCTGTTAATTGAAAAAGAGACCTTTGGCGGACAGATCACGTATTCCCCCAAGGTTGAGAATTATCCCTCTGTTATGCAGGCAAGCGGTAACGAGATCGCCGAAATGATGCTGGATCAGGTCATGTCCCACGGTGTGGATATCGAGATGGCACACGTAAGACATATCGAAACGAATGAGGGCGTCATCACCGTTCAAACTGACCGTGAGGCATATGAAGCCAAGGCAGTTATCATTGCCGCAGGCTCTCGCCATCGCCACCTTGGACTTCCCAACGAGGAAAAGCTGATCGGTGAGGGTATCTCCTATTGTGCCGTATGTGACGGTGCCTTCTATGCGGGCAAGACCGTTGCTGTGATCGGCGGCGGAAACACTGCCTTGCAGGAAGCCGTTATGCTGAGTGAGTACTGCAAGCACGTTTATGTCATTCAAAACCTTGCCGCCATGACGGGAGAGGGACGTCTTGTGCAGAAGCTATCCAAGAAGGATAACGTATCCTTTATCTTTAACACCGTGGTAGCAGAGCTGCGCGGTGAGAACAAGCTGCAAAGCATTGCCATCAAAGACACCGTGACCAACGTCACAAGTGATCTTGTGATCGACGGCGTATTTGTTGCCATCGGCCAACAGCCCGAAAACGGTCCCTTCTCTTCCCTTGTATCTCTCAACGAATACGGATACATTGTGGCCGGTGAGGATTGCATGACACAGACACGGGGCGTGTTTGTGGCAGGCGACTGCCGCACAAAGGCCATCAGACAGATCACAACGGCCACCGCCGACGGTGCTGTGGCGGCACTCGCCGCCTGCCGTTACATCGACAACGAGGCATAAGCCGGAAAAACAAAAGCGTGCCGATCACGCATATGTGCGATCGGCACGCTTTTGTTTTTCTTTATTCATTCATTCTAGAGGAATCCTCTGTGTCCTCCTTACGGAAGCACATGAAGATACCAATGGCGATCACGGCAATCAAAATGACAACGCCTAAGACGATCATGGTGATCTTGCCCTTACTCACCGAAGAGGTATCCTCCTCCTGAAGATTGCGAATACGCAGTCTTTCCTGGGAGATCAGATTTTCAAGCTCCTCGGATACGTATTGATCACTGTAGCCTTGAATGGACGATAACACCACTGAATAGCCCTCATCCGTTGGATGCAGGGGGCGCACGCTGATGCGGATATAATCCGTCATAGAGGCCTCAACGAAATCAGCTATATTCAAGGCGACGAGTCCTTCCTCATTGCCTTGAAGTATCTGAGAGCATTCCATATAGGCATTGTCTCTGCCCATGGCGATCTTAACCTCATACAAAGATTGCGCATCCCGAATGCTGTCACGCACCATCATGCGAACTCCCATATACGGAGTATAGACGTAATTCTCGGGAAGATCGAAGCGGCACAGCATTTCGGAATATTCGACCGTGCTGTCAGGCGCATGAGAAAAATTGGCGATCAGGGCTTTCTCAAGCGTTTCATCATAATCGACCCTCAGTGTACCGTTCGGATCGGAGATAGACCAGCCCGTAAGATCGGTCACGTATGAAAAATCAAAATACGCATAGCTTCCTACCACTGTATGCGGGATCTTGTCCAGTAGCTCGGCACCGTACAGCTTCCTTTGGGGCATTGTCTCGGATATATCCTCACCCCATACCTCCTGCCAGCTTTCCTTGCCAAAATAGGAAAGATAGCGATCAAAGGACTTCATATCAAGGTCAGTATCCACATCATTAAGTAACCCGAGAGCAAACGCCTCTATCTCTTCTTCTGCATGCGAT
Source organism: Oscillospiraceae bacterium (assembly GCA_015063655.1). Lineage (GTDB taxonomy): Bacteria > Bacillota > Clostridia > Oscillospirales > CAG-272 > HGM12713. The sequence continues at coordinate 1,060 of SVTU01000078.1, read as the reverse complement.
ACATCCAAAAGGAAGGAGCGAACCGAGGTATCGCCAAGTAGCTTGCCATAGGAATATACATAGGATGTTCCCAGAACGTCGGCAGATACGCCGCTTGGCACATGGCAAACATACATGTAAGATTCTGCCACCGTATCGTAATCCCGTGTCAACTCATCAAAGAAGAGAGAAAAATACGCAAGGGTTTCAGCCGTGATCCTCTTTTGCGAAAGACTGGGATGAATACCGCCCTGCAAGGAAGCATCCGTCATATCAAACGGTAAGGACTCACTTTCCAGCATCAAAGAGATTTTAGCTGTCTCGGTATAACGGGAATCGGTGATCTTGAAAAACGAGGAAAGCAGCTGCTTGATATGATATTCACCGCCAATCGGTGTATCGCTGACGTAATCATTACCATCTGACACAGGAAGCACGATATCGGCCTCGGGTGTGTTGGATAACACGCCAAGCGAAATCGCGTGCGCATAGGAGAACAGCTTGTCGGCATAAGATGCCGTATCCTGCGCCACCGCATAATGCTGTTTCATATCATCAACGGTCTTTCCTAAAATATATCCGTCCACTGCCCCGTGCTCAAACTGCGCATACCGAGTAGAGAGAAAATCGGCAACGGCATACAGAACAAGCCTTGTTGTCTCGTCATCGACGCAGGGCATAAAGAATTGCGTTGTATCGGGTGCTCCGCCGTATACGTCGATGGTATCCGCAACCTCTTCACGAAGCATGAGTCTCAGATATACACGTGTGCCCGTTCCCGAATACAGCTTGATCTTGGCATCCAGCGCAGAAACTGCGCCCTTATCAAAATACACGTGCTGCTTATCTAAGGAATACAGATGACCGATCGCCGTATCGTTGACCAGCTCGTCCAAATAGACGGGGATAACGGTGCTTGCGGCTGATGAATTCAAGGAAACCGAAGGAACGTCTGTTATAAATCCCTTAAAATCCGATCTGTCTCTATCATCATAAGAATATGAGGAAGCTATAGAGGGAGATTTGGGCGAAGAAACAAAGATCACGTCATCATTTCGATACAAGGCTACCACATACTGTT
>SVTU01000077.1 GCA_015063655.1 Oscillospiraceae bacterium | reverse complement strand
TCCTCAAGTGCGCTCCCCTTCGGCAAAACCACCGTAGTCTGCACCGCCGTGCGGTCACTGTGCCGCAGACGGGTCAGGAGAAGCCGCCCCGCTCCCCCTACGTTGGTATCGCTGATCGCCTCCAAAACCTTCATCTCTCCACCCCCATAGCCTTTATGGGTAGTATGCCCTTCTCACACTGTATCCATTCTGCGGCCTTGCATATCGGCCTAAAGCAAACAGGAGAAGGACGCGATCGTCCTTCTCCTGTTTGCTTTTCCTCGGTTATCTCATGGCTCTCCCGCCGTCAAGCGGATCAAGAGGCGGATATCATCGGGCTGAACCTTGGCATCGTGCGCCGCACGGTTGCGGCGAATCTCGCCGCATCGCTCACAGCGATGGATCACCACGTAGCCCTTTTTGGCATCAGGCTCTACCCGTACGGGCCGCAACGCACCGCCGCACTCGTTAGCACGGTCACCCGGCAGAATATCCACGTGCAGCGACCACAGACAAAACGGACAGTGATTTCGTGAGGAATACCCCAAGGGAAGCACCTCTCGCCCACAGTGGGCGCACACAAAGCCGTTATCGTTTTTTGTAAAGCGTTTTTGTTCCATCATGTCCTCACAGTGCGGCAAGCTCGCCCATAAAATGCTCAAAGGCAACGCCATCTCGTATCGGGGTGTCAAACTGCGCCGTATAGCGCATGGTCTTTTCCGTCATATCGGCACTCACCCTCACCGCTTCCTCAAAGCCTCTGCCCTTCAAGAGCATACCAAGCAGGATGCTGGCAAACAGCTCACCCGTTCCCGGATACGAATGCGCCACCATCTGCTGGGTATACAAAAAGCCATTCGGGGCCTCTTGTTCGGAGTAGCCGTAGGTCCCTAAGCTCTTACCGTAACAACGTAAACCCGTGATCACAATGCGGGACGCCCCATAGGTCTGCAGGCCCTCGCACAGCCTTTGCGAAAGAGAAAGTGCCTCCGCCTCGGTCAACAGCTCCGCCTCGGGATAGGGCGTATCCGTCAGAATACACGCCTCGGTCAGGTTCGGCGTCAGCACGTCGGCATGGCGGCAAAGCTGTCTCATGCCGCGGCACAATTGGTCGGTATACGTGGAATAAAGCTTTCCGTCGTCCCCCATCACGGGATCGATCATCACAAGCGTTTGCTCGTCGGCAAACCGCTCGATAAAGTGCTCCACCAGGCGGATCTGCCGCTCATCGCCCAAAAAGCCCGTATAGACCGCATCAAAGTCCAAGGAAAGGCGGTCGAAATGCTTGGCGATCTCGTCCATCGAATCGGTCAGATCCCGAAAGTACAGATCGTTAAAGCCGCCTGTGTGTGATGAAAGCAGCGCCGTAGGCACGGGCACGGTCTGATTGCCCATGGCACTCAGCACGGGCAATATCACCGTCAGCGCACAGCGGCCGAAGCAGGACAGATCGTGAATGGCGGCTACACGCCGCACAGGCAGGCGGCCGCCCCGCCCCGTGTCAATCCTCTCCATACGTCTTCAACGCCTCCCACGTAGCCTTATCCACCTTAACGGTAAGATTTTCGCTCTTATAGTCATACAAGCACAGCGTACCGTAGGCATATGCCTCATAGTCCACGTCTTCTGCGTAGTACACGTCACAATACACGGCAAGCAGTGAGCCATCCTCCAGCACGTCGGCAAGATCCACGCCGCACGTTGACAGATCAAACACCACCTTGCGATAGTTGTACAGATTCTTCTCCATCGACGATATGCTATCGGCGTGACAGCGCACAAATCGCACGCTCTCGGGGTCATTGGTGGCATTATCCGTTTCGTCCTCGGGCGTCAGATCGAACGCCAAGACAAGCGTAATATCAAACAACTCGTCCTCACGTGAGGGGGTCTGTTCAAGCCCGTAGTCCTCGCACAGCGCCCGAATGGTGCTGTTGTTATAGCGCAGGGCGATCTGTACCTGATCGGCACTTGGCACGAAGGCGGCATGCTCCACCGAAAAATATCCGTAATTTTTGGTTCCGCTGGTAATGCTTCTCTGCTCCTGACGGAATACGTACAGGCTCTCACCCTCGGCCTCATAGGCTTCATACAGGGCATCGTTGGGAACAAGCCTCTCCATCTCCTTGGGCGTGGCCGACGAGCAAAGCCGCCAAAAGACCATACCGCATACAAAGGCAATAAGCAACGTAAAAAGAAATTTGATCAAACGTCCCGACAGACGAAAAGCTCTGCTGACTCTTGACATGAGCGCTCCTTTTCGATATAATATATTTACCGTTCTATTGTAACACATTATATCACACCTTTGTGATAATTTCAAGGCTTTTTTATCGTGTTTCGGTGAATCATGCCAAGGGGGAGAAAAAACGCCATGTACGCCTACGTACCAAGGAAAACCAATCATGTCACAACGATAGCCCTTGCAGCCCTTACGCTCTGCTCTTTAGTCATTATGCTGTTCACGGCTGCCCTTCCGACCCTGCCCTATCGTTCGCTTGTACAGCTGCTTGCCATGCTGCTGTTGGCGGGTGCCATTCTGCTTGTCAACCGCTACGTGGCACGCTCGTACGAATATCGCATCACCGAGCGTGAGAACGGCAGTCTTGATTTTGAGGTGACCGAGCTTTGCCGTAAGTCCCGCATCACCGTATGCCGTATCGGTCTTGGCGACGTAACGGAAAGCATCGCCATCACCAAGGAAAACCGCTCTGCGCTCCGCATACGCTGCAAGCGCAAAAAACGCTATAACTATTGCGTTGAGCTGTGCCCCGCCCGTGCGGTGGCGTGGCTCGTGGCGGACGGCGACGAGGAGCTTGTTATCGTGTTTTCTCCCGATGACCGCCTCCTATCCCTATGGGAAAAGCATAAGAATGAGCGCAGTGTCTGACACTGCGCTCATTCTGCTTTTTTTGCCAAACCGTCTCCCCGCATCACACACAGTACAGTACGCCAAAGAATATACGCATCGGTGCGAAGACCGATGCGGTGGTAGTACTGCCCGTCAAGGCGAGCCTTATGCACGTCGTCCAGCAGGTCACGCCCCCTGATCTGCGCAAGCCCCGTCAGCCCCGGGCGCAGACAGCTCGCACCGTTGGCACGGCGCATGCGGTGAACGGCCATCTCCTCTTCGAGCAGCGGTCTTGGCCCCACCAAGCTCATCTGACCGCACAGAACGTTAAAAAGCTGAGGAAGCTCGTCCAGGCTGTAGCGCCGCAAAAAGCGGCCCACCCGTGTCACGTATTGCTCGGCATCGGGAAACGCTGTCGTGGGACGGCGTGACGGAGCCGTGCAGACCATGGTGCGGAACTTTAAGCAGACAAACGGCCTTCCGTTCTGTCCCACTCTCTCCTGCCGAAACAACGCTCCGCCCTCTGTCTCGCACCGAATCACCACGCCGATCAGCACCATAAAGGGCCACAAAAATGCAAGAAACACAAAGGAAAGCACCACGTCAAGACATCGCTTGATCACCGCATATACAGGACTTGCCATGCTAACACCCCACCTTCACCGTTAGCATGCCGCACAAGAAGTGCTTTCATACATGCAAAAAGCAGCACGTTCGCCAAGACGGCGTTCGCGTGCTGCCTTTTATTTAACTCTTTCTTTTGTTCTTTTCCAATACGTTCTTCGTTCCCTGCTTGAAGAGCGTGCGCAAAACACGCATCACAACGGCACGGCTGTCGGAATCCAAAGCGCCCCATGCCTTGACCAGCTTCCTTTTATCGTTGTTCAGATCTGTCAGCGTAGCGGCGTTGGTGGCGACCAACGTTTCGTAAACGGCGTCTACAAAGGCCTCTCGTTCCTCGGTCGGCACCTCAGAAAGCCAGGACTTGAGCGTCTTGTCAATCAGTCGGCTATCCTCCGTGATGGCACCCACACGGACAAAGGAGCAACCCATTACCTCCCAGGAAAAGGCATCGTGCTGCCAAAGCCCCGTTTGGGTGCTCTTGACCACCTCATATTCCTCCTCATGCTCCAAAAGCAACCCCACCACCGAGGATTGGGGGATCAGGGTGCAAAGCTTGTGGCGCATAGACCGATAGGCCTCCGAGGCGAGAAAATCGACCGTAAAGCCCGGACCATCGTGATTGTAGGCTCGCACGATGCGCTCACGCACCGAGGGGCTTGCCATCACGGCGGCATACACGGCAAGGTTACCGCCCTTGCTGTGTCCGCCGAGGATCAGGCTTCCCTTACGGGCGGCGGCGACCTCCTCAACATAGGCCACCGCCCGTGTCTGTGCAGGCACAGGGTGCATAAAGCTCATATTAAAATTTTCCTTCCAGCCGATGAGGGTATCGTCCGTGCCTCGATAGGCAACAAAGACCGTTCCGTCATCCAGCAAAAGGGTCAGCGCACTGAACTGCCGCTGATCGCCCTCATGCACGTCGTTGACGTACATGAGCAGGCGGACCTGCCCGAAGCGAACCGTTTTGGTGGCCTTGGCCAACAGAGAAAAGATCTGCACGGGCACGATTGCCCCAATATAGGCAGGCTCTCCCCTGTGCAGGTGAAGATACGCCCTGGCCGCCTCGGCAAGCGTAATGCCCTCGCCCGAGGGCGTTTGCGGTACGATACCGCCAAAGTCGATATAACAAAGATGAGAAAAGATCAGAGCGTCAACCTCGCAAAGAGGCATAGCCGAAAACGGGATATCCCCTCTCCACATCAAATAATCAAGCTCATTAGCCATATTTAACCTATCTTTCTCGGGTGCGTTTCGTGTTAGTTTTGACGGCGAACACTCTTGTATTCATCGTAGAAGCGATAAAACGGACAGTAAAAAGTGGAGCCGCCGAGGAAGCGAACCATATCATCCTCATCGAGATTGGCTGTGCAAACATCAGCCTCGGCATCCTCGTCATAGTCAAAATACACGCAGGTCTCGCAGTTGCTCACCTGCTTTTTTTGCTTTGCGTCCATAGTCTCACCCCTTCATGTAGCGCAATCGATCCAAGCAATTCTGCAAAATGATCTGTGCGGACAGCGTGTCGATCACGTTCTTTCTCTTTTTGCCTCTCGTGTCACTCTCGTTGAGATAGCGTGAAGCGGTCATGGTCGTCATGCGCTCGTCAAACATCGCCACCGCAAGCCCCGTCCTTGCCTTGAGCATGTCGGCAAATTTTCGGCAACGCTCGGCACGCGCGCCCTCGCTTCCGTCCATGTTGACCGGAAGCCCCACCACGATGGCCGCCACACGGTGCTCCTTGGCCAAGGCGGCCACGGCATCAGCCGTTTTCTCGATCCCACCCGGGGAAATGCAGGCCATACCCGATGCCAACAAACGGGAGGGGTCGGATACGGCAATGCCCGTTCTGACGTCTCCAAAGTCCACGCCCATGATCTTACCCTGCGTTTGCATAAGTGCTTCCATTAAAACGTCCCCTCCTTCATACAGCCCTGCAGCGTCAGCCACTCGCAAAGGTCGGATATCACAGCGTCACGATCTAACTCGTTAAAGACCTCATGGCAATCGTTTTCGTATATCTTCAACGTCACGTCGGCCACACCCGCCTTCTTAAGGCGGTTATAAACGACCGTCACGCCCTTGCCGTAATTCCCCACAGGGTCCTTCCCACCCGACAGCATCAAAATAGGCATATCTCGATCCAGCTCCCTTGCCCAGGAGCGGCGGGACACACGTCCAAGCAGGGCAAACAGATCGGCATAGGCCGAGGCAGTAAAGCGATACGTGCAAAAGGGATCTGCCCCATACGCCGCTTGTACTCGCTCGTCGGAGCTGATCCAATAATGCTCGCCCGCACCCCATGGATAGCGCTTCGTATACGAGCCAAAGGCAAGCGTATACAAAAGCTTACTGCGGTGCTTCTCCCCACGCACGGCGGCGATCAGCCTTGCCAGCAGATGCCCCGCCCCCGTGGGGGATTCAGGCCCTGCCGTTCCGCTCAGCACAGCGGCGGCAAAGGGCGGTTTCTCAGCAAGATACGCACGTGCCACAAACGACCCCATGCTGTGTCCCAGCAAAACGATGGGCAGCTCGGGATAGTCTCTCCGTATCTGCTCCGTCATGCGCCGAGCGTCCGCCACCAGGAGTCTGTCTCCACCACGGTGGGCAATATAGCCGAGCTCCTCTTCGGTGGGTGCGCTTTTTCCGTGGCCCAAATGATCGTGTCCGATCAGGGCAATGCCCCGCACACACAGGCTCTCGGCCAAATTCTCATAGCGCATCATATGCTCGCACATACCGTGAAGCACCTGCACCACGGCACAGGGAGCGGTGTGGGGCAGAAAGGCGTAGGTGGCAAGCTGTGTATGTCCGTCGGCGGAGGCTAAGCGTCCGCACTGTAAAGTATATGCACTCATGGTGTTATTCTTCCCTCCGTTTGACGAGTTTTAACAGCGTTTCTCTGGTATTGTCCTCGGGATGCTCGATCACCCGATCCAAAAGGCGGTCAAGGCATGCCCCCACATCCCGTCCGCTTAGACCGCACGCCCTCAGCTCCTCTCCGCTCACGGCAAGTGAGGAAAGAGCTACGCATGCTCCCATGTCGATCTGTGCACGCAACACGTCGGGCAAGGCGGTGGGAAGCAAGCTAAGGGCACACATGGCGTCCGCCACGTCAACGGCTAATACACCGTGCGCACGCATCAAACGCCTTGCCGTCACGTCAAGACGGACATCGGGCTCGGGCATCCTTCCCAACGCCCCTGCCACCGCCTGCGTATCGGCCGTCATACGGCGGGACAGACGCAACGAGCGCAACACGCCTGCTCGCTCTTCCTCGTCAAGATGACGAAGCAACGCCCCAAGGCGCACATAAGGAAGCGGCGCGACCTTGCCGCATGCCGCTATGTCAAGCAGAGCATCGGTTGGCAGGATCAGGCGAAGAATACCCGCTTCTTGCATCATACACAGCACAGATTCTGCCGACGGAGCTGTGATCAGCTTCAAAAGCT
>SVTU01000076.1 GCA_015063655.1 Oscillospiraceae bacterium | reverse complement strand
TGTGGAGCTGTGCGTCTTTGCCATGCTGGGTGCGGTGATGTTTGCCTCCAAGATCATCATGGAGGCCCTGCCAAACATCCACCTGCTCGGCATGCTCATCATGGCCTACACCGTGGCGTTTCGCACAAAGGCTCTCATTCCCATTTATCTCTTCGTGTTCCTCACGGGCATATACGGGGGCTTTGCCCCGTGGTGGGTCCCGTATCTCTACATCTGGGCAGTCCTATGGGGCTTGACCATGCTCATCCCCCCTCGGCTTCCCCGCCGTGTCCGCCTGGTGATCTATCCCTTGATCTGTGCTTTGCACGGCTTCGCCTTTGGCGTACTGTACGCCCCTGCGCAAGCTCTCCTGTTCGGCTTTAACACCGAACAAACGCTGGCATGGATCGCCTCGGGGCTTCCCTTCGACCTCATTCACGGCATCAGCAATTTGGTCTGCGGGTGTCTTGTGCTTCCCTTCTCCGAGCTTCTGATGCGCTTGATGAGAAAAACAAGAGGATAAGCCTCTTGACAAGCGTGGTATACTATATATGTATATACCTATATTGAAAGGAGAAAAGCCATGGCAGAAATCATGATCAGCAAAAGCAATTTCGACAAGGTCGTAAAGAGTGAGAAGCCCGTTCTCTTGGATTTTTACGCCGACTGGTGCGGCCCGTGCCGCATGGTAGCCCCCATTGTGGCAGAGATCGCCGAGGAAAGAGGGGATATCGTGGTTGGCAAGGTCAACGTAGACAACGAGCCCGCTCTCGCCGAGCAATTCGGCGTATTCAGCATCCCCACGCTGGTACTCATCAAGGACGGCAAGGTTGTTGCACAGGCGGTGGGCTTCCAACCGAAGGACAAGCTTTTGGCTATGCTGGATCAATAAGGGGCCGGCACATTGGGCAAGACCGAAAAAGTTCCCTAAAAGGGGCTGTCTCAAATTTGCATTTGAGACGGCCCCTTTGCTGCGGCTCGTATCTCCTTGCGTGCTACGATCAAGGTAGGCACGTTGATCACGGTCATCAGTCCCACGCACAGATCCACCGCGCTCCAAACCCATGCGGGCGACAAAAAGCACCCCACGCCCACCGACAGCACGTAGAGCAAGCAAAACCATCGCTTCCTGCCCCGACACAGCCAGCCGTACGCCGCTCTGCCGTAGGCGGACCAGCACAGAATGGTTGCTACGCCAAAGCAAAGCACGGCGATCGCCAAGAAATAGGACGCCCACTCCCCCAGCACCGCCGTGTAGGCCTGCAAGGTGAGCGTCATGCCGTCCCCCACCAAGGGAACGCCCGAGGTCAGAATGCACAGGGCGGTAACGGTGCAAAGCACCACCGTATCCACCACGACCTCGACCGTGCCCCAAAGCCCCTGCACCACGGGGTCGACCTGCTCGCCCGAGGCGTGGGCCGTGGGTGACGTTCCGCATCCCGCCTCGTTGGAGATCAAGCCCCTCGTGATCCCATAGCGCACCGAGACGGGTATGCAAAGCCCCAACGCCCCACCCCCTACGGCGGGCAGCGTGAACGCCTCACGCACGATCTGACCGAGGGCATCGCCTAACACGTCACGGCGAAGCCACAGCACGGCACAGGACAGCACGAGAAAACCCAAGGACATGATGGGTACCAGGTATTCGGTGAGAGAGGCGATCCCACTCGCACCCCTCACCACGAACGGCAGGCAAAAAAGAACGAGGAGACAGGCCACAAGAAGGGGGGACATACGGAAGGTATCCAAAAGCACCTGAGAAACGGCACGGCTCTGTATCATGCTCCCCATCGTCATCGAGCACACAAGTAAGAGCAGAGCAAAAATCCACGAGAGCGGCTTCCCCGCTCCGCATGCCCCATACACGTCCTCAAGATAGCACATGGCGCCGCCGTGCACTCCCTTTTTCCCCTTCCGTCTTTGGTGGCGCACGCCAAGGACGATCTCCGCATATTTGAGCGGCAGGGCGCACACCGCCCCCACCAGCATCCACAGCACAGCCCCCGCACCGCCGCTCACCAGCGCCGTTGCCACCCCCACGATATTCCCCACGCCAAGCGTACCCGCCAAGGACAGCGTCATCGCCCGAAAGGGTGTGATCCCGCTCCCCTGCGGCGGCCTGCACAGCATGCGAAGCCCCCGCACGGGGGGGCGCAGAGGTACACCGTGCAAATACACATAAAAAAAGCATCCCGAGCCCAACAGCAAGCACGGCACGGCAAGAGACAGCAGCACATCCGCCAAAGCCTTCATTTTTCTATCTTTCTCCCCTTTCTTTTGGCGCATTCGCAGGCAATTACCGTACGGCCCGCAAAAAAAATGTTAACAAGATGTTAAATATACGAAAAAGACTTGATTTTTTTTCAAAATCGTGTAAAATATGATATAGATTTAGCACTCAACATCAAAGAGTGCCAAAACCGAATAGATTGGTGTATACCATACATATGATAAGGAGGATTGGAACATGACAATCAAACCATTGGCTGACAGAGTTGTTGTTAAGCTCGTTGAGGCAGAGGAAAAGACCCGTGGCGGTCTGATCTTGACGGCTTCCGCACAGGAAAAGCCCCAGGTTGCCGAGGTCATCGCCGTAGGTCCCGGCGGACTCGTAGACGGCAAGGAGGTCGTGATGACCGTGAAGCCCGGTGACAAGGTGATCACCTCGAAATATGCCGGCACCGAGGTCAAGGCAGACGGCGTGGAGTACAACATTGTACGTCAGAGCGACATTCTCGCTATTGTAGAATAATCACACAGAAAGGAAATTACGAACATGGCAAAGGAAATTCTTTACGGAACTGAAGCCAGAGACGCCCTCTGCAGAGGCGTTGACAAGCTGGCTGACACAGTTAAGATCACGCTTGGCCCCAAGGGTAGAAACGTGGTTCTGGACAAGAAGTTTGGCGCTCCTCTCATCACCAACGACGGCGTGACCATCGCCAAGGAGATCGAGTTGGAGAATGAAGCAGAAAATATGGGTGCGCAGCTGGTCAAGGAGGTTGCCACCAAGACCAACGACGCCGCAGGCGACGGCACAACCACCGCTACCCTGCTGGCTCAGGCCTTTGTGCGTGAGGGCATGAAGAACGTGACCGCCGGTGCTAACCCCATGATCATCCGCAAGGGTATCAAGAAGGCTGTTGACAAGGCTGTTGACACGCTGGTGGCCAACTCCAAGAAGGTCAACGGAAGCGACGACATTGCCCGTGTCGGCACCATCTCCGCAGGCGACGAGGTGATCGGTCAGCTTATCGCCGACGCTATGGAAAAGGTCACGGCTGACGGTGTGATCACCGTTGAAGAGTCCAAGTCTGCCGACACCTACTCCGAGGTGGTTGAGGGCATGCAGTTTGACCGCGGCTACCTCTCCCCCTACATGGCTACCGATATGGATAAGATGGAGGCCGTTCTCGACGACGCTCTCCTTCTCATCACCGATAAGAAGATTTCCAATATCCAAGAGGTCCTGCCCGTTCTGGAGCAGGTCGTTCAGGCAGGCAGAAAGCTGCTCATCATTGCCGAGGACGTAGAGGGCGAGGCTCTTACCACCCTGGTTCTCAACAAGCTCCGCGGCACCTTCGTTTGCGTAGCTGTTAAGGCACCCGGCTTTGGCGACAGAAGAAAAGAAATGCTTCGTGACATTGCGATCCTCACGGGCGGTCAGGTCGTTTCCTCCGAGATCGGCCTTGAGCTGAAGGACGCTACGCTTGACATGCTTGGCAGAGCCAGACAAGTCAAGGTCAACAAGGAAAACACCATCATCGTGGGCGGTGCAGGCGACGTTGCCGAGATCAAGGCACGTGTTGGCCAGATCCGCACCGAGATTGAGACCACGACCTCCGATTTCGACCGTGAGAAGCTCCAGGAAAGACTGGCTAAGCTCGCAGGCGGTGTAGCCGTGATCAAGGTCGGTGCTGCTACCGAGGCCGAGATGAAGGAGAAGAAGCTCCGCATCGAGGACGCACTCAACGCCACGAGAGCCGCTGTGGAAGAGGGCATCGTTGCAGGCGGCGGCACGGCTTACCTCAACGTGATCTCCGAGGTAGAAAAGCTGGTTGAAACCGTCGAGGGCGACGAGAAGACGGGTGTTCGCATCGTTCTCAAGGCTCTTGAGGAACCCGTTCGTCAAATTGCCGCTAACGCAGGCTTTGACGGCGGTGTGATCGTAAACGAGATCATGAGAAGCGGTAAGATGGGCTACGGCTTCGACGCCTACAACGAGGTATACTGCGACATGATGTCTGCGGGTATCGTTGACCCCACCAAGGTGACCCGTTCTGCTCTGCAGAATGCGGCGTCCATTGCTTCGGTCATCCTCACCACCGAGAGTGTTGTGGCTGACAAGAAGGACCCTGCCGCTGAGGCAGCTGCCAACGCAGCTATGGCAGGCGGCATGGGCGGCGGCATGTATTAATATCGGCCAAACAAAAGGAGGCTGTCTCAAAGTGATTTGAGACAGCCTCCTTGATTATACTACGTTACTTCTTTTTTCTGAAAATAAAGCTACGGAACAAAATGATATTCATGACCGCAAAGAACACAAGGAAGATCACAAGCGTCAGATACGGCTTAACGGGGGCGAGCGTTGCCAACAGCATCATGGGGAATCCAAAGGCAATAGCAGGGAAATTCTGGTATACCAGGTTGTCGGCCGCGGGTGTTTTGAAATCGCCGTCTACCTCGCGAAGCAAAATAATGCCCGTGCTGGCCGTACCCGTGAGCATGCCGTACATGGCAAGGAATTGCTCCTCGGTATACTCCTTGAACAAAAGCTTTGCCACGATACGGTTATATACGTAGGTGATCACAAGGCCGACCACACCGAGGATCAAAATGATGCCCCAATACTTTTCCAAAATACTCAAGCGAATGGTCGCAATGCCTGCCACGACCATGATGTCAAAGAAGAAATTGCTGGTACGTGTCAGCAAGAAATTATTGGTATACTCCTTCTTCACACAGCCCGCCCTCTTGAGAAGCTTGAGAACTGTCTTGACTAGCGTAGCCGCCAACACACCGAGCAAAAAGTTGAATCCGTAGAGGGTGGCCTTCATACCGGGCAGCAGCAGGCCAAGGCCGTACATAATGCCAAAAGCGATGGCATACGCCACAAAGATCAGTGCTACCTGCACGGTCAGCTTATCGATGCTCTCCTGCATAGGGATCTCACCCTGTGCCTCGATCTCCTCAGCCGTGATGCGATGCTCCTCGGTGACGGCCTTTTTCAGCTTGCCGTGTCTCTTCATCAAATTCAGGTGGATCACACCGCCAAAGGACGCACTGAGGAAGCCGAGTGCCGCAATGGTAAGGCCGAAGCTTTTACCGCCCACAAAGCCGAAATCGGTTTCGTAAATATTACCGTAGTTGAGTGCCTGCCCCGTTCCCTGCCCGTAGCCAAACGGCAGAAGCACGCCTGCCGCAGGGAAGAAGTCGGTCACGATCAGTGCTGCGATGACGGTGATACCCATGCCGAAAATCGCTTGCAAGAGATAGGTGGAGACGGTGGTCACACCCGTGTTGAATATCTCGGTTGTTCTCTTCTTGGTCATCTTGGCATCCGAGGTCTTCAGGCTGGAGGCGATAAAGCCAAGCGCCAGCGCGTGGTAGGTGATCATTTCCAGCAGGGCATTTCCCTTGCCGTCGAACAGTGCCGTATCAAAAAACGCCACGTCGGTGATCCCCTCATACACGGCGGCAATGATCAAAAGGATCGTACCGCCCAGCACAGAGGTAGGGATCAACGAATCACGCAAGAACGGAATTCCTTTTTTCAAGACGTTACCAAGCAGCAAGCTGCCAAACAGGGCGGAGAAGATCAGCATAATGCCCCATACGTTAGATGCCCAAAAATTTTCCATTGATATCTCCTTTGCTGATATTTCGATGTCGATAACAGAGCTGAACGTATTTCAGGGCGTTAAAGCGCACGTCGCCCTTGATCTGATACAGCTTTTTATCGGCGTATATGTTAAGCTTGTTGCGTCCCACCACCGTCGTGGCAGTCACAGCATCAAAGTCAAAGCTTAGCCCATCTTGTCCTTCAATGGTGACCTCCAGGCGGTTGCCGTACAAAGACAGCGTGGCCTTCTCGGCGATCAGCAAGCGTTTTTCGTAGACAATGACCTCATAAAGGCTTGCCGTTTCTCTATACAGGGGCGTTTCGGTATGTGCCTCGGTGTCAAAGCCGTTTATGTAATCGTACTGATAGGCGTACCATTCGGTTGTGAAGCGAAACGGGAAGGCCACGTCCACGCCCTCAAGCTCCTTACTGGGCAGGTAGCGCACCTGCCGCCCACAGCGCAGGCAGGTCAGCGTATCTCCACAGCTCTCAAAGGTAGACAGCCCGCAAAACGGACACACGTAGTAGGCACGCTCCATATATTCCGCCAGCTTCTTATGGTGATACGGCTGATCCACACAGCCCTCGTCTACATACAGTCCCTCACAAATTTTTGCATACAGTGCCTCATCGCTCAGCTCGGCATAGGCCTCAGGCTCGATAACCTCAGACACGTACGCACGCATGCTTCCCTTTCGTACCACATCGCTCCAACGGGGGTGCGCACCGTAGCCGCCCTCAATGCGGAACAGCGCAATGGGAAGCCCCAGCTTGCGGGCAAGGCCCGCCACGGCAGGGCTCATATATTCGGTTTTACCGCTGAACGTGCGATTGCCCTCGGGGGCCATGGCAATGGTGCCGCCCTCCTTGGCAAGACGCAGGCACTGAATGACCGCATGCACGTCGGTGGTCTGCTTTTTGATGGGAATGGGGGCTACCAGATAGCGAATGAGCGAGGACACAAAGCCCTTGGAGAACAGATCCTCAGAGGCGATATAGTACACAGGCCCACGGAACGCCATACCCACAAAGAATTGGTCAAATGCCGTTTGGTGGTTCATCAAAATGAGATATTGTCGGTCGCCCTGCTCGGCAAAGCGTGTTACTCTT
>SVTU01000075.1 GCA_015063655.1 Oscillospiraceae bacterium | reverse complement strand
CACAAGGCCGAGATGCGGACGAGCCTGCTTCTTGCCAAGATCGACCGCCAAACGGTCGGCCGCTCCCAGCTCCCAGGTCATCACGTAGATCAAAAACAGATAAAACAGAATGGCAAAGCCGCTCACCGCCACCGTCAGCACGGTATTGCCCGCCGCTGTGGTCGCCATGGCAAGTCCCGCACCGAAAACGGAAATGGCAAACTGATTGATAAACATCTTCGCCATACCCTTATACGAATATTCGGAAAATAAGCTTTTCATAATCCCTCCGCAATCACGACAGCAACACGTTCTCCCGCTACCGTCTTAACGTGCCTCTATTATATATGATTTTTACGTGCTTTGCAAGTCGTTACCGTGAAAGTTTACAGTTTCGCAAAAAATGAACGCCTATCCTACTGACGAAAAGGAGAAAGTCATATGCCCACCTATGCCATCGAAACGGATACACTCCCCCCGCTTGTCCGTGAATTCGCTTCCTACAAAAGCGCCATTCAGAACTGCTCTGAAAAGACGGTTTCGGAGTATCTGCTCGACCTGCGCACCTTTTTCCGCTACCTGCTCGCCCGTGAGCGACATATCGATATGCAATCCGAGGAGTTTGAGCAGCTTGATCTGAGACAGATCGACCTCGATTACATCAAGAACATCACCACCGAGGATATTTACGAATTTATCATGTACGCCGACAACGTGCGGGGCAACATGGCGGCGGCTAAGTCCCGCAAGCTCTCCGCCATTAAGGGCTTTTTTAAGTATCTGACCGTCAAGCGGTTTATGCTGGAGGAAAACCCCGCCATCAACATCGAATCCCCCAAGCGCAAGCAGGCACTGCCGAAATTTTTGAGCCTTGAGGAAAGCATCACCCTTTTGGAGGCGGTCAAAAACGACAAGGAATCCAATACCAAGCTCCGTGACTACGCCATCATCACGCTCTTCCTCAACTGCGGCATGCGTGTATCCGAGCTTGTGGGCATCAACCTCAACGATATCGACCGTGAGCTTCGCTCCCTCACCGTCACGGGAAAGGGCAACAAGCAGCGCATCGTCTATCTGAACACCGCCTGCCGAGAGGCGCTGGCCGCCTACGTCAACGAGAGATTGGGTGAGAAATACGCCCGCGCGGACTGCCGTGCGCTGTTTTTGAGCAACCGACTGCAGCGCATCAGCGTCAAAACCGTTCAGTGGATGGTTTACAAATATCTGGATATGGCAGGCCTCGAATCTAAGCACTATTCGGTGCATAAGCTCCGCCACACCGCCGCCACGCTGATGTATCAAACGGGCAATGTGGACGTACGTATCCTGAAGGATATTCTCGGGCACGAGCAGCTGAACACCACGCAGATCTATACCCACGTAAGCGATGCGGGCATGCAACAGGCTATGGAGCAAAATCCGCTCGCAACGCAAAAGAACGAGGATAACAATTAAACGCGCAAATACACAGAGCAAAATGCTCTGTGTATTTGCTTTTTTTTTTAGTTACAGCAAAAATCCGTAGAGGAAGCAGCCCCGGGGCAACGGCCGACCGTGGTGTTATCCTCGGTGCGGCAACGCAGCTGCTCCACAGGGTTTTGTGCAATCTGGAAGCGGTAATCCTGCCCATGCTTGGCGATATAGGTCTCAATGACCTTATGGGACGGCACCGCGCGGGGCGAGGGCTGAACGGTATTCTGGAAGCGGAAGAAATCGGCATTGCGGGGCAGATCATCGATCTTTTTGTAGCCCTCTCTATCCGAGGTGTACTGCACGGTATTCTCCAGCACGCCCCTGACGTAATTGATGTTCTCATGCAGAGAAAGAGGCTCGGGGAAAACGGGGTTGCGAATGACCTCACACGCATCCTTCCCCTCATACTTGCGCAGCAGCTCTGCCGCCTTGTGCAGATGCCCGATCTCCATATGGAGATTCTGCTCCCACAGCTCACGCACGTAGCGGTCAGTCTCGGTCTGATAGCAGGACCAATACAGATAGCATTCCGCATACTCATGCCACAACAGCATTTCCAGCCACGTGGCGTTGGGGTCCATCAGCGAGCCGTATTGCGTGACGTGCTCCTCCTCTACAAGGGCGATCTCCTCATACAAACGCCTTCCCATATCCGAGCAGGCAAAATTCGTCACGTTCATATAATAGTTCATGGTCTGCTGCTCGGCGGCCGTGATGATCATGGTGTTCAGCACCGTCTGCGTATCCGAGGTCTTGGCGTTGATGGCGCACTTGACGTTGTCCTTCGGGTAACGGTGATGGGCAATGGTGGGACGCCCCGGCATAATCTCGGTGTATCGTCCCACGAGGTTTTCCGAGCGAATGCCCTGCTCCATATCCAATAGATCGGCATAGCGATACAGGTGGTCGAAATCCTCAAGCAGAGCAAAATCAAGAGATTTCTTGACGTTGCAGTCCTTCTCTCGCCGTGCCATCTCCGCCGTCAGATCCACGGCCAACTGCTCATAGGAAATGGTATGCTCCAAAATGCTTTCGTCGGCAGGCTTGAGCAACGATATTTTTAATTGCTGTTGCTTTTCCACGTAGCGGGTGAGAGCCAGCTCACGGCGCAGATCGTTATTGTCGGTGTGTCTTTGAAGCTGATGCGAAAACCAATTCGCTTCAAACTCCGTGCCATTCATCAGAATAATGCGTGTTTTGGTATACGGATCGGTCTCCCTCTTGTTATACGAGCGAGGATACAGCTCCTGCCAATTCTGTATCGCCCGCTCAGGACATTCGGGCCGTTCTTCAAATGGGTTCACAGTCTTTTCCTCCTTATGACTTGGTTATTAATCATAGTATGCCCTTCTCCGTTTTTTGCCATACCTATCAAGCAAAAGAGAGGGGCTGTCAAGTGTGACAGCCCCTCTGTGGCAACAATCGGAGAATGCATTTTTTGTGTGCAACGTTATTATATCATATATTTATTTGCATGAGTTGTAAAATCATATATTTGTATGAGTGCTATAATTATATATGCGCAATGATACCTATCTTTCAGGTTAAAAAAAGGGGTAGAGCCGATACGGAGCAAGATCCGTATCGGCCTTTTCTTGTGATAGGATAAACACCCCCAAAGCAGTATACGATGACACATTTTTTCGCAAAATACACATACTAAGGGATAAACGTTAACAAAAACATTACACATTGTGTGATTGACAAGCCCTATGATATGTGATATAATTAATAGGTTGTTTTTTAAGCATACACCAATGCGCCAAGGAGGCTTATTCATCATGAGAAAAACGAAGATCGTTTGCACCATCGGTCCTTCCTGCGACGATGAGCAAACGCTGAAGGATATGTGTCTTGCGGGCATGAACGTGGCCCGCCTCAATTTCTCGCACGGCACGCACGAGGAGCATCGCCGCCGTATCGACATGATACGCCGTGTGCGTGAGGAGCTGGATCTCCCCATTGCCATTCTGCTGGACACCAAAGGTCCCGAATACCGCATCGGCACGTTTGCCGAGGGCAAAATCTTCTTGAAGGACGGAGACGAATTTATCTTCACCACCGAGGATATCATCGGTGACGGCAAGCGTGTGTCGGTCAGCTATAAGGCTCTGCCTGCCGACATGTCGGTGGGAGATAAAATTTTGCTCAACAACGGGCTTGTGGTGTTTGAGGTCACGTGGCTGACCGACACCGAGATCGGTTGCCGTGTGCTGATCGGCGGCGAGCTGTCCAACCGCAAGAGCATGAGCTTCCCCAACAAGGTACTCAAGCAAACCTATCTGAGCGACTACGACAAGCAGGATATTCTGTTCGGCATTGAAAACGAGGTAGACTTTATCGCCTGCTCCTTCGTATCCTGTGCGCAGGATCTCAAGGATGTCAAGGAATTCTTGCTGCAAAACGGCGGAGAGGGCATCGACCTCATCGCCAAGATCGAAAACCGCTCGGGCGTGGACAACATCACCGAGATCAGCCGTGAGTGCGACGGCATCATGATCGGACGGGGCGACATGGGCGTTGAGATCCCCTTTGAGGAACTGCCGTCCATTCAGAAATACCTCATCACCAAATGCCGCCTGCTCGGCAAGCGTGTCATCACCGCCACCGAAATGCTGGAATCCATGATACAGAATCCCCGTCCCACCCGTGCCGAGATCTCAGACGTTGCCAATGCCGTATACGACGGCACCAGTGCCATCATGCTCTCGGGCGAAACGGCGGCAGGCAAATACCCCGTGCTGACCGTGGCCACCATGTCGAAGATCGCAGAGGAAACCGAGAAAAACATCGATTACGAAAAATTCTTCCGCAATGCTGAATTTCTCATTCGCAACACGGTGGACGCCATCTCTCACGCCACCTGCGGCATGGCGATCGACATTCACGCCAAGGCCATCGGCGTATCCACGCTTTCGGGCATCACCGCCCGCATGATCTCCCGCTTCCGCTGTCCCGTGGATATCGTGGGTCTGACCACCGATGAGAGGACGTGGCGCAAGCTGGCACTATCGTGGGGCGTGCTTCCCGTGATGACGGAAACCTACACCTCCCCCGACGTCCTCTTCTATAACGCCAAGCTGCTGACGCAGACCAAGCTGGGGCTTACCGATGGCGACAAGCTCGTGCTGACGGGCGGTATGACCAACGGCACCTCGGGTAACACCGATATGATCCGTGTGGAGACCGTAAAGGACTCCGTGCGCCGTGTGCGCAAATAACGCAAAAGGAAGGAGAACCGAATATTGTTATGATCAAAAAGCTCATGCGATCCGTTCGGGAATACAAGAGGGCTTCCATTCTCACCCCGCTGTTTGTGGGCATGGAGGTCATCGTAGAATGTATCATTCCCTTTGTTACCGCCAAGCTCATCGAGCAGATCCAGAATGGCTGTGAGATGTCGGTCATCGTCAAACACGGCTTGATGCTGGTGGCCTTAGCGTTTGCGTCCCTCTCCTTTGGTGCCCTGTCGGGCTACTTCTGCGCCATTGCCTCAAGTGGCTTTGCCAAGAATCTTCGCCACGATCTGTATGCCGCCATTCAGGGCTTTTCCTTCCAAAACGTGGATAAATTCTCCACGTCGGGCTTGGTGACTCGCACCACCACCGACGTCACAAACTTAGAGATCTCGTATATGATGATCATCCGCACGGCCGTGCGCTGTCCCATGATGCTGATCTTTGCGCTTGTGATGGCCATCATCACAAGCGCTCAGCTCTCCGTGGCCTTTGCCGTGATCATTCCCTTCCTCGCTATCGGCCTGTTTTTCATCATTCGTGCCGCTTGGTGGATCTTTGATGACGTCTTTCGCCGCTATGATGCCCTGAACAACTCCGTGCAGGAGAATGTCAGCGGCATGCGTGTGGTCAAATCCTTTGTGCGTGAGAACTACGAAAAGGAAAAGTTCGGCAAGGCCTCCGACGACGTGTGCCGTGATTTCACACGTGCCGAGAAGCTGCTCGCTCTCAACTCCCCCCTCATGCAGATCTGCTTGAATGCCGTGATGATCGTGGTGATGCTCTTCGGCTCCCGTATCATCATCAGCTCGGGCGGCAAGGCCCTGCACGTAGGCCAGCTCTCCGCACTTCTGACCTACGGCTTTCAGATTTTGATGAGCCTGATGATGCTCTCCATGATCATCGTCACCATTGCCATTTCGATTGCCAGCGCCAAGCGTGTGTGCGAGGTGCTGGACGAAAAGAGCGCCATCACCTCTCCCGAGCCGGCCTTGTGCGAGGTTGCCGATGGCAGCATCGAATTCTCTAACGTAAGCTTTCGCTATTCGGCAGAAGCCGAAAAGGCTGCCTTGGCCAATATCAATCTGTCCATTCGCTCGGGCGAAACCATCGGCATCATTGGCGGTACGGGAAGCAGTAAATCCACACTGGTTCAGCTTATTCCCCGTCTGTACGATGCCACCGAGGGACAGGTCAAGGTTGGCGGACATGACGTTCGTGACTACGAGCTCTCCGCTCTGCGCAACGCCGTTTCCATGGTTTTGCAAAAAAATCTTTTGTTCTCGGGCACGATTCGGGATAATCTCCGCTGGGGCGACGAGAACGCCTCGGACGAGGAGCTTGAGCGTATTTGCCGCCTTGCCCAGGCAGACGAATTTATCCGCGCCCTTCCCGATGGCTACGACACGCATATCGAGCAGGGCGGTACCAACGTATCGGGCGGACAAAAGCAACGTCTTTGCATAGCCCGTGCCTTACTTAAAAAGCCAAAGATCCTCATTCTTGACGACTCAACGAGTGCCGTGGACACCAAAACCGATGCCCTCATTCGCAAGGCGTTCGCCGAGGAGATCCCCAACACCACCAAGATCATCATCGCCCAGCGTATCGGCTCGGTGGAGCATGCCGATCGCATCCTGGTGATGGACAACGGCACCATCTCCGCCTGCGGCACGCACGAGGAGCTTCTTGCCTCGTCCGATATCTACCGTGAGGTATACGAATCGCAGACGAAAGGAGGGCAAAGCGATGAGCAATAAAAAACAAGCCAAGAAGGGTGCGGCCCGTGCCAAAAAGGGCACGATGGGTCGGCTTCTGCGCCTTCTGTTCTCCGAATACCGTCCCACGCTGATCGTGGTGATCGTTTGTATCGTCATTTCCGCCGTATCCTCCACGGTAGCGGCTCTCTTTATGAACCGCATGATCAATCTGATCACCGAGGGCATTGCCGAGGGCTGGAGTGCCGTGAGCCGACAGATCTATACGGCGATCCTCATCATGCTCTCCATCTACCTCATAGGGCTGATCACGTCGTATCTGCACACACGCCTGATGGCGGTGCTGACGCAACGCTTTCTCAATTCCATGAGAAAAAAGCTGTTCTCCAAGATGCAGGATCTGCCCATTCGCTACTTTGACACACACCCTCACGGCGATATCATGTCGTATTACACCAACGATATCGATACCCTGCGTGAGCTGATCTCCCGTTCTCTTCCTCAGCTTCTCACCTCCACCTGTACCGTCACCATGCTCGTATACAACATGTTTTATCTGAGTGCATGGATGTTTTTGATCGTGGTGGTGGGTGTTGTTG
>SVTU01000074.1 GCA_015063655.1 Oscillospiraceae bacterium | reverse complement strand
CAAATATTTTGCAGATGCAAAGAGAAAATGCGCAGTAATATAAGATATTGCAAGCATTTTATCTGCCGCAGATGCGGATATTTGTCACACAAAACCGTATGAGTTCGGCTCTCTTCGGCTATAAGAAAAAGGAGGAGAGACGATGCACGATAAGGATACCTTGTATTGGATATGGCTGTCTTTGCATTGCGGAGATGCTTCCCGTGAATTTCGTTTGCTGATCGAGCGGATCGACTCTCCCTTTGATATCTACCGCTTAGAGGATGACGAGCTGCTTGGCCTGCATGAGGTCGGCCACGTGCTTCGCGATCGCTTGGCGGACAAATCCCTGGAGAGGGCATATGCCATCCTCTCCTTTTGCAAGCGGGAGGGGATCGACATCGTGACGTACGGTGATCGGCGGTATCCCAAGCGCTTGCGTACCTTAGAGGATCCCCCCGTGCTTCTGTACTGTGCGGGCACGTTTCCCGACCTGAACTCCCGACTGTGCGTGGGTATCGTTGGCACACGCAGCATCAGCGAATACGGGCGGCAGAGTGCGTATACAATATCCTATGAGCTGGCTGCTGCCGAAGTATGCGTCATCAGCGGTATGGCTCTTGGCGTGGATGCGGTGGCACATGCGGGTGCGCTTGAGGCGGGCGGCCTTACGGTTGCCGTGCTGGGCTGTGGCATTGACGTGCTGTATCCCCGTGCGCATAAGGCACTGAGACGGGCTATCAGAGAATATGGGGCGATCGTGACGGAGTATCCCCCGGGAGAAGAGCCTCACGGCTACCATTTCCCCAAAAGAAACCGCCTGATCAGCGGGCTTTCGCAGGGCGTGCTGGTCATTGAGGGCAATCTGTCCAGCGGTGCGATGATCACCGCAAGCCGTGCCATTGCGCAGGGCAGGGACGTGTTTGCCTTGCCGGGTAAGGTCAATGAAAGCAATTCGGACGGACCGAATGAGCTGATCCGCAACGGTGCCAACGTGGCACTCGGTGCGGAGGATATTTTGATGCATTACGATTTCCTCTACCGTAACGTCATCAACTACCGCAGTCTGCGCCGTGCGAAGCGCAATGCTGGGCTTACCGAGGAGGCACTTCTTCGCTACGGTCTCGCTTACGGCAAGACCGAGAAGCGGCAGACGCCCAAGCAAACGGCAGAACAGGCTGTCGATACGCCCTCAGGGGTATCGAAAAAAGAGGAAAGCGTTACGGAAAGAGAAGCATCCGATGCCTCTGCGGCCATCCTTGCCTCGCTTGACGAAACGTCCCGCCGTGTGTACGGCGCTATGCCCACCGATCATGCGGTGGCCCCCGATGCCTTTTCGGACGAGGGGATCGGGATCGCAGATGCCGTAACGGCATTGACAATGTTGGAATTGAACGGCTTGGTGCAGTCGCTTCCGGGCGGACTGTATCTGAGAAGCTGATCACATACGAAAGGAAACGATATGGCAAATCTTGTTATTGTGGAGTCACCCTCCAAGGCATCAACGATCAAGGGGTATCTCGGCTCCAATTATAAGGTCATTGCGTCCAAGGGACACGTGCGCGATCTTCCCAAAAGCACGCTTGGCGTAGATATTGAAAACGATTTTGAGGCTCACTATATCAACATTCGGGGAAAGGGCGACCTGATCAAGGAGATCAGAAAAGAGGCAAAGAATGCCAACAAGGTATTCTTGGCAACCGACCCTGACCGAGAGGGTGAGGCGATCTCGTGGCATCTTGCCACGGCTCTCGGCATTCCCGTGGAGAAAACGCTTCGTGTGACCTTCAACGAGATCACCAAGACGGCGGTCAAGGCCGCCATTAAGGAGCCTCGTTGCTTGGATATGGACCTGGTCAATGCCCAGCAGGCAAGACGAATTCTTGACCGTATCGTGGGCTATAAGCTGTCTCCGTTCTTATGGAAGAACGTCAGAAGCGGACTGTCTGCGGGTCGAGTGCAATCGGTTGCCACCCGCATCATCGTGGAGCGTGAGGAGGAGATCCGTGCCTTTGTTCCCGTGGAGTACTGGACGATTGACGTGATGCTGACGCCCGAGGAGGGACAGCCCTTTTCGGTGCGCTACTACGGTGAGACGGACGGCAAGCACCGCCTTGGCAACGAGGCAGAGGCTATGCAGGTGGTGAATGACGTTAAGGGCAAGCCCTTTTCGGTGACCTCCGTCAAGCGCGCCAAGAAAAAGAAGACTCCCGCACCGCCCTTTACTACCTCCACCATGCAGCAGGAGGCGGCACGGAAGCTGGGCTTCCAGTCTCAGCGCATCATGCGCATTGCGCAGGAGCTGTACGAGGGTGTCAATATCGGCTCGGAGAACGGCGGCATGCAGGGTCTTATTACCTACATGCGTACCGACTCTCTCCGTGTGTCTGCCGATGCGCAGACGGCCGCCAGGGCATACATTGAGAGCAAGTACGGTGCTTCGTATGCACCCAAAACGGCAAGACAGTACAAGGCCCGTGCAGGCGCACAGGATGCCCACGAGGCGATCCGTCCCGCCCGTGCCGAGCTTGAGCCTGCCCGCATCAAAAAATATCTGACAAACGATCAGTATAAGCTGTATAAGCTCATCTGGGAGCGCTTCATCGCCAGCCAGATGGAATCCGCCACCCTTGCTACCGTAACGGCTGACGTCAGCTGTGGCACACACGTGTTCCGCACAAGCGGCTACACGGTGGAGTTCCAGGGCTACATGGCTCTGTACGAGGAGAGCGAGGAGGAGAGAGTGGATACGGGAGACGGCACGTTGCAGGAGCAGAGAAACATTCGTCTGCCTGCCTTGCGTGAGGGACAGAGCGTAACGGCGCAGAGCATTTTGCCCGAAAAGCATTTTTCCGATCCGCCCCCCCGCTACAATGACGCATCCCTGATCAAATTTCTTGAGGAGCAGGGCATTGGACGCCCCAGCACCTATACCACCATCATCACCACCATCATCGCCAGAAGCTACGTCAAGAGAGACGGCAAGGCGCTTGTGCCCACGCCCATCGGTGAGCTGACCAATCAGCTGATGAAGGAGAGCTTCCCCGATATCGTTGACTATAAGTTTACCGCCGAGATGGAAACGGGGCTTGACCGCATCGAGCTTGGTAAGACCACGATGTCGTCCTTGCTCCATGAGTTCTGGAAGGATTTTGCCGTCGAGCTGGAGGCGGCAGAGGAAAAGATCAAGACCACCAAGCTTGAGGTGCCCGCCGTGGAGACGGATATCATTTGCGACAAGTGCGGCAGCCGCATGGTGGTGAAGAACGGCCGCTTCGGCAAGTTTGCCGCCTGCCCCAATTACCCTCAGTGCCGCAACACCAAGCCCTTGGTGGAAAAGACGGCGGAGACGCAGGAGCAGGAGAAAAAGGTCATCGTTGCCGATTTCAAGTGCGAAAAGTGCGGCAGCGACATGGTGCAGAGAACGGGTAAATACGGCTCCTTCTTTGCTTGCGTGCGCTATCCCGAGTGCGATTTTACCAAGCAAAAAACACGTCAGATCGGCGTTCCTTGCCCCAAGTGCGGTGCGCAGATCGTGATGAAGAACGGCAAGAACCGCACGGTGTTCTACAGCTGCGAGAAATATCCCGCATGCGATTTCTCCTCTTGGGATATGCCCGTAAGAGAGAGCTGCCCCGAGTGCGGAGAGATGCTGTTCCGCAAGAAGGGTCAGCCCTTGCTGGTTTGTCATAATAAGACCTGCGGATACCGCAGAGCCGTGGAGAGACCCGAGGAAGAGTCATGACACAGCCGCTCATTCATATCTACGGCGCAGGTCTTGCAGGCTGTGAGGCGGCATGGCAGGCGGCACGTCTGGGCGTTCGTGTTAAGCTGTTTGAGATGAAGCCGAGAAGGATGACACCCGCTCATCATGCAGAGGGCTTTGCTGAGCTTGTTTGCTCCAATTCCTTGCGCTCCGACTGCGTGACCAACGGCGTGGGTCTTCTCAAGGAGGAGATGCGCCGTATCGGCTCGCTGATCATGGAGGCGGCTGATGCCACCCGTGTGCCTGCCGGCTCGGCGTTGGCGGTGGACAGAGAGCTGTTTTCCGCCTACGTGACACACAAGATTCGCTCCTGTCCGAATATTGAGGTGGTAGAGGCGGAAATGAATACCGTGGAGGCGGGCGTGACCACGGTGATCGCCACAGGTCCGCTGACCTCGGACGGCATGGCGGCTTATATCCGAGAGGAGCTTGGCTGTGAGGGGTTGCACTTCTTTGACGCCGCCGCTCCCATTGTGGATTTTGAAAGCATCAATACCGATATCGCCTTTTTCGCCTCTCGCTACGACAAGGGCGATGCGGATTATATCAACTGCCCCATGACACGTGAGCAGTACGAGGCCTTTTACGAGGCCCTGATCACGGCAGAGGAGGCGCCCCTCAAGGAATTTGACCGAGAGGAGCAGAAAAAGAACGTCAAGGTGTTTGAGGGGTGCATGCCCGTGGAGGTCATGGCACGCCGAGGACACGATACCTTGCGCTACGGCCCGCTAAAGCCCGTCGGTCTTGTGGATAAGAGAACGGGAGAGGAGTCGTACGCCGTGGTGCAGCTGCGCCGTGAGAATGCCGAGGGAAGCATGTACAATCTGGTCGGCTTCCAAACGCACCTGACCTTTCCCGAGCAACGCCGTGTGTTCCGCATGATCCCCGGGCTTGAGAACGCCGAGTTTTTGCGCTATGGGGTGATGCACCGCAATACCTATCTGAATTCCCCCATGCTGCTTTCCCGTACCTATGCCATGCGTGAGCGGGGAGAGGTGTTCTTTGCGGGACAGATGACGGGCGTTGAGGGCTACGTGGAGTCGGCAGGCTCAGGTCTTGTGGCGGGACTGAACGCTGCACGCCGTGTGCTTGGCAGGGAGGAGCTGATCTTCCCGAGAAGCATGATGCTGGGTGCTATGGCTGCATACGTGGCGGAGGGCGGCATCGGAGATTTTGCCCCCATGAATGCCAATTTTGGTATTATCGAGCCGCTTCCGAACCGCATCAAGGGCGGTAAGCGTGCCAAATACGAGGTCTTTGCCGAGCGAGCTCTTGCCGAATGTGACCGCATACGGGCAAGCGAGGGTCTTGGCCTTTAACGCTAAAAAGAAAGGAACGTGTCTTATGAGGATTATTGTCGACGTTATGGGCGGCGACCATGCCCCGTTTGAACTGGTAAAGGGCGTTCATCTTGCCCGTGCCATGGCACCGGAGCATGACTATATTCTTGTGGGAGATGAAATGCAGATCCGTGAGGTGGCGGCCGCCGAGGGAATCGGCTTGAATGATTATACCATTGTGAATGCCTCCGACGTCATCACCATGGAGGATGATCCCATGAGTGTGGTGCGCCAAAAGAGCAATTCGTCCATGAGCGTGGCGTTGCATATGCTGGCGGACAAGCAGGGAGATGCTGTGGTCAGCACGGGGAACACGGGGGCACTGTTTACGGGCTCTAACCTCATCGTGCGTCGCCTGCAGGGCGTGCGCCGTCCTGCCATTGCCACGCTGTTGCCCCTCAACCATCCCATTTTGCTGTTGGATGCGGGTGCCAATCTGCGTGTGGATGCCGAGTATCTTGAGCAGTTTGCCGTGATGGGCTCGGCGTATATGAAAAAGGTTCACGGTATGGAAGCTCCCCGCGTGGGACTGTTGAATAACGGCACAGAGCCTACCAAGGGCGGGGAGCTTCAGCTTGCCGCTTACGCCCTGCTGTCGTCCTGTCCGTATATCAATTTTGTTGGCAATATCGAGGCCAACCGCCTGCGTGAGGATATTTGCGACGTGGTGGTGACCGACGGTTTTACGGGCAACATTTTGCTCAAGAGCCTGGAGGGTATGGGCAAGATGATGCTACAGACCATGAAGGATATTTTTTACGAGAATGCCAGAACTAAGCTGTCTGCCCTGCTCGTCAGAGAAAAGCTGATGAACGTCAAGAAGCAGTATGACCCCAGCGAGTACGGCGGCTCGCCTCTGCTTGGCATTGCCGCCCCCGTGATCAAGGCACACGGCTCGTCTCGGGCCAAGGCCTTCCGCAGTGCGGTGCTTCAGGCGATCGCATATTGCGAGACCGACGTGTTTGAGCAGATCAGCTCGGATGTCAGCGCCCTTCACGAATGGCGCAAGCACGGGGCAACGCCCGAGGATTAAGGAAGCAAGGAGAAAGAAGCATGATATCGGTACAACAGCTGCAGCAGACCATAGGTTACCGCTTTCGTGATCCCGCCCTCTTGACCGAGGCGTTGACGCACTCCTCGTATGCCAATGAGCTGAGGGCGAAAAAGCAGGATATCCGTTGCAATGAACGGCTTGAATTTTTGGGCGACTCCGTGCTGTCCATCATCGTGAGTGAGCATTTGTTTTCTCATTTCGATCTGCCCGAGGGGGAGCTGACCAAGCTTCGTGCGGGCGTGGTGCAATCCTCGGCGCTGGCGTCCTACGCCAGACGTATTTCACTTGGCAGCTATCTCTACCTGGGACGAGGCGAGGAAAAGACCAACGGCCGTGACAGGCAGTCCTTGCTTGAAAACGCCTTCGAGGCCTTGCTTGCCGCCATCTATCTGGATGCGGGCAAGGAGGGAAAGGAGACGGTGGCTCGCTTTTTGCTGCCCTTTATCGACGAGGAGCTGGCTAAGATCATGGGAACGGGGCTGCACAAGGATTACAAGACCGAGCTTCAGCAGCTTATTCAGCAGGCGGAGGGTGACTTCCTTGAATACGTGCTGGTGGGCGAAAGCGGACCCGATCACAACAAGGTCTTTCGTACCGAGGCTCGCCTCAATTCCAACGTTATTGGCAGAGGCGAGGGGAAGAGTAAGCGGGAATCCGAGCAGAATGCCGCCAAGGAGGCACTGACACTTTTTGGAACGTTAGAATAACGCTACGGGGCTGTCTCAAATCGCGATTTGAGACAGCCCCGTTTTTGTGCAGATCGGAGAGAAAAGGGTGCGGCCCGGTGGGGCGGAGCTTGCGGCGTGCGTTGCCAAGGAGGGCAGCTTTACGGGCCTTTTGATCCCGAGGCAGCGTCAAAATGAAAAAAATTGAAAAATATGGCATGAATCGTATAAAAATCCTTGAAAAAAAAGATATTATCGGTTATAATATAATGGTAGACTATTTTGCCTTGAGCAGAGATGGCGGAGAA
>SVTU01000073.1 GCA_015063655.1 Oscillospiraceae bacterium | reverse complement strand
TTGGCGGCAAGGGGCAGAATGGCATTCATGCTCTCCTCGGTACCGTTGACCGAATTGATCAGCGGCTTTCCGTTGTAGATACGCAGGGCGTGCGCCATGGCGGCAGGGGAGACGGTATCGATCTGCAGAGGAAGGGCGGTAACGGCCTGAAGCTCCTTGACCACACGGGTAAGCATTTGCTCCTCGTCAATGTCGGGTAGACCCACGTTGACGTCAAGAATGTGGGCGCCTGCCTCCTCCTCGGCCAGTCCCTCGCCGAGAATATAGCCAACGTCGCCCGTGCGAAGTGCTTCCTTGAAGCGCTTCTTGCCCGTGGGATTGATGCGCTCACCGATGATAACGGGAGCATCTCCGATGCTTACGGCGTGAGTGTAGGACGATACGAGCGTATCGTGCTTTTTCTCAGGATAGGCATAGGGAATGGTGGCCGTCCTGCTCACCGTCAGGGCGATATGCTCGGGCGTGGTGCCGCAGCACCCGCCTAGGACACACGCACCCATATGGGCAAGCTCGGCCATGTGGTCGGCAAACGTCTCGGGTGTGACGTCAAAGACGGTCTTGCCGTTCTCGGTGCGGGGAAGCCCCGCATTGGGATTGACGATGACGGGCACAGAGGCATAGCGCAAAAGCTCTGCCACCGTATCCTTCATTTGGAGAGGGCCGACCGAGCAGTTGATGCCTAAGGCATCTACACGAAGGCCCTCAAGGAGAGCCACCATGGCACGGGGGTCTGCCCCCGTCATCAGCTTACCGCTCTCGTCATAGGCACAGGTGACAAAGACGGGTAGGTCGCTGTTTTCCTTGGCGGCCAGCACAGCCGCCTTGGTTTCGTAGGCATCGTTCATGGTTTCGATGAGGATCAGATCGGCACCTGCCTCAGCACCGATGCGCACGCTCTCCGCAAACAGACGAACGGCGTCCTCAAAGCCGAGAGAGCCTAACGGCTCAAGCAGTTGGCCGCACGGGCCGAGATCCAATGCCACGAAGCGATCACGGGGATCGGAGCAACGGGCAACGGCCGCCTTGGCATTGGCAATGGCGGCGGGAATGAGGCGAAGAATCTCATCGCCGAATTTGTGGCGGTATGCGCCAAAGGTGTTGGCACATAGGATGTTGGCACCCGCCTCAAGGTACGACAGATGAAGCTCGGTGATGACGTCGGGGTGTGAGAGATTCCACGTCTCGGGCAGCTCACCCGGGCGCAGACCCCTTGCTTGCAGGAGCGTGCCCGTTCCGCCGTCAAAATAGAGGCGTTTGGTTTGTAACAGCTTACGTATGCTCATGATAGTACCTACCGATGTGTTATGATGGAAGTATGCCGACGATGGCACTGACGGATTTTGTGGGTGTCATCATCGAGGCGTGATTGACAGAAAGACCGATGCGTGTGGGGGCAGAGAGCAGGCTAAGCAGCTCGCCTTGCACCGAGAGGGGAAGGTCTCCGTAGCCCGGGCTGTAGCGAGGTCGCAGGCGCATGCCGTCCTCTGAGAAGGTCTGACACAGACGGTCGCATACGCATTCGATCATATCGGACGCCAGGGCATCGGTGATGACGGCCGTGGCGGGGGAGAGGACCGACGTGCGGGCAATGAGGCGATCGACGCCCGCCCCCAGTGTGGCGGCAAGGACAAGCACCTCTCGGCAATCGGACAGACAGCGGCACAGATCGCGGCTATGCCACTCAAGCGAGCCGATCAGCAGGGTATCGGCCTCGGGGGAGGAGAGCGGCAGGCGGCTGTATACGGCACGGGGCTCGGCATATCGGCACAGCTCGGCGTAGGCCGCTTTCAGTTGGGATAGCACGGTGCTGTCGGCCTGTCCCTCGCCGTAGCCGAGATAGCGAAGCACGTGAGACTGGCGGTAAAACAGCGTATCCGTCTCAAAGCGTTGAATGTGTAAGGAAAAACTCACGGCGCAAGAATGGCAGACAGATTGCTCTTGATCTGCATGGCCACGTCGGGCTTGTTCATGGAATACACGTGGACGGCATTCACGCCGTTGGCAAGCAGGTCGATGATCTGCTCGGTGGCATAGGCGATGCCCGCCTGCTTCATCGCCTCGGGATTATCGCCGTAATGCTCCACGATGCGCACAAAGCGCTGGGGCAGTGCCGTGCCCGAAATGGCGCAGATACGCTTGATGGATTTGGGATTGGTGACGGGCATGATGCCCGCTACCACGGGCACGTGAATGCCCGCCTCGCGGATGCGGTACAAAAAGTTATAGAGAATATGGTTATCGAAGAACATCTGCGTGGTGAGAAATTCACAGCCTGCTTGGACTTTTTCACGTAGATGGCGGATATCCTCCTTGGCATTAGGGGATTCGGGATGCCCCTCGGGGTAGCACGCTCCGCCGATGCAAAAGCCGCCGTAATCGGCGATCTCCCGTGTCAGCTCGGAGGCATAGTGATAGGTCAAGTGATCTCGGCTCATGCCCTCCGGCACGTCGCCTCGCAGTGCCAAAATATTTTCAATGCCTGCTTCCTTGAGCGCATCCAGCTGACGGTGTATCTCTTCCCGTGTTGAGGAGATACAGCTAAGATGGGCAAGCGTGGGAACGCCGTAGGTATCCTGCAAGCCCTTGGCTATGGCAACGGTATATTCGGACGTACCGCCGCCCGCTCCGTACGTGACGCTCATATAGGACGGAGAGAGGGCGGCAATGGCAGAGGCCGCCGCGCTGACGTCCTCGTAGGCGTCGGTGGTCTTGGGGGGAAATACCTCAAAGGAGAGGGAAGGGGTGGGAGACGATAACAGTGTTGATAATTTCATACGTATATCCTGCTTTCTCGGTTTATTTGGAAGCGTATTTGTCGTAGTAAGCCTTCATCACACGGGCAACGGGCTTGCCCGCATGCGAGCCGACCGCACCCTGCTCTAAGATACAGGAGACCACGATCTCGGGCGGAGCGGATTGGTCATAGGGCGCATAGCCCACGAAGAGGGCGTTGTCCTTCTGCCCGTTAACCTCTGCCGTACCCGTTTTGCCTGCTACCTGGACGGGAACGGATGCAAAATAGCCCGACAGATCGTTATGCGAGGTGATGACCTGGCGCATGCCCTGCTTGACGGTGGTCAGGGTTGCTTGCGAAATGGTCATGCTGTCAAGCTGTACGGATTCGGGGCGAATGATCTCGTCACTGCCGAAGGTGCGAACGGAGTCGAGCAAATGGGCGTTATAGCGTGTGCCGCCGTTGACCAAGGTGGAGGTATAGACCGCCAGCTGAAGAGGCGTGTAGGAGTGCATCTGTCCGATCGCACCCGACAGATCGTTTCCTCTGTCCCAGGAGGGATCGTAGGTATATCCGCCGAGCGTGCCGACCTGCTCGGGCAATTCAATGCCCGTGGCAACGCCCAGTCCCAAGCGGGAGGTATAGGCGGTCATGCTGTCAATTCCCATCTGATAGCCAAGCTCGTAGAAGAACACGTTGCAGGATTGTGCGATCGCCTCTACCACAGAGGTATCCCCATGCGTACCCAAGCAGGTGGGGCAGTGAAGCTTATCATACACACGGTTGCAGTACACGGAGGTGTGAGCATCGATCACATGCTCCTCAAGGGCGGCGAGGGCAGCACCCAGCTTATAGGTAGAGCCGGGGGCATACGTGCCGCCAAGGGCACGGTTGAGCAGAGGCTTGGCAGGGTCGAGCAAGAGGCTGTTATAGTAGTCTTGGCTGGAAAAGGCCGTTAGGTCATAGGTGGGATAGGAGGCGATGGCAAGAACGGCGTTGTTACGGGCGTCAAGCATGACAAGTGAGCCACTGTCAGAGAAAGGGAGTGAGGTGACGGCATCCTGCAAGGCATGCTCGGCCGTCTTCTGTATATCGATATCGATGGTCAGATACACGTCCTTGCCGCTGATGGGCTCTTCCTCATATTCGGTGGAGATGACATTGCCGTCTTCGTCGTAATGGACGAGCAGTGTGCCGTCCTTGCCCCTCAGATGCTCCTCAAATTCCGCCTCACAGCCCGACGTGCCTACCATGGCATCAAGGGAATAGCCCTTGTCACGGTAGCTCTCCCACATCTCCTCATTGATCTTACCGAGTCTGCCGAGAATGTGGGAGGCATACCCGGGGTACGCATATACACGCTTTGTGCTGTGCTTGAGGTTGATGCCCTCAATGCGCTCCTCCTCCAGAGCCGCTACCGTCTTGACGGGAACGTCGGAGGCCATGGTGTAGGATTGATAAGCACCAAAGACCACCCGCTCCATGCCGTAACGGACGGTGAGCAGAACGTGGATCTCCTCATTGGAGTACAGATCGGGAGAGAGGCTGTATTTGGTGACCAGCGTGTCGGCAAGCTCGGTGGCGGAGGCGTTTTGCGGGAGGCGGTTGGCATCCAGCACACGAAGTAGACGCTCACGCTCGGTCGAGCCTTGTATCTTAGCATTGGCGGTATAGGAAACCGAGGGATACTTTCCCTCAAGGGGGAAATATTCGGTGTTTAGCAGGTGGGCGCAGTCCTGCTCGGAAAGGGTCTTGTAGGTGAGCAGGATGGAGCGGTTCAGCTCGGCGGTGGTGTCGGGAATAGCACCGTATTCCAAGATGACGTCATAATCGGTGCTGTTGCCGACAAGCAGCGTACCGTTGCGGTCATAGATTTCGCCCCGAAGGCCCGAAACCGTCATCGAACGGGTGTAGGCTATGCCGTCGTCCTCGGGACGGTCTCGCATGGCCTTGACCTGGGTGACGAGCAGAACGCCGACGTAGACGGCTATGACGGTAAGAAATACCGCAAGGACCGACAGCGGACGCAGGTTGCTATTCTCTTTTTGATTACGGGTGCGTTTCATCAAAGCCTGCCTTCCTGACGATAAAGGGTGTGAGTGTCGAATGGTGGATTACATACGGAATTTACTTTTGCTGTCTGCCCAATAGACAGCGAGGCGAAGGGGATAATACAGCAACGCACAGCCAAGCACCGTGGCGGCTAGCTCAGGGAGCAGGACGTTCGGCAGCAGATAGGCAAGGTGCAGAGACTTTGTGGAGAGGGCGATCTCAATGGCGGTGATGACGGCACCGCACACCGCACCGCAGCCGAGCAGGGCAAGCCAGCATAGGAAATTGGACAGCATCTTCGTGGCAAGCACCGAGATGACCATGGCCAAAAGCAAAAGCAAAAGCGGTGATAGGGATAGCCCCGTTGAGCCTAAGGCGTCGATCAGAAAGCCCGAGGCAATGCCGCAGATCATGGCGGCTTCTCGGGAGTCCAGCATCGCCACGCCGCATACCGCACCTAAGATCAGGTCGGGAACTGCCCCGAAAAGGGTCAGCTGTGTGAAGAAGGCGCATTGCAGGACGGCAAGCAGGAAAAACAGAATGCCGTAAATCACGATACGGCGTATGACCTCAAGGCGCACGTTGTCCTTGCGGGGGGAGTGCATCATGTGCCACCTCCGCTTCCCGCATAGCCCGTGATCACCATCACACGCTTGATGGCCGCGGTGTCGGAAAAATCGATGGCAGGCTCGATATACGCCACAAGAGTGCGGGAGTATTCGTCGGCTTCTATGGCGGTGATCCTACCGATCAGAAGTCCGGGGGGGTATACCGTACCGTTACCGCCCGTGTACACACTGTCGCCCACACGGATATCGGCATCGGCCTCAACGTACTTCAAAAGGCACATGCCGTCCTCACGCAAAGCGGCGTCGCCCTCGACCACGCCCGATGCCTGCCCGCGCTCGGTGTAAGCACTGACGGCACTGGCGGTCTCAATGATGCTCACGACCTTACACCAGTCAAGTCCTGCCTCGCTGACGTAGCCGAATACACCCTCGGCGGTCAGCACGGGCATGTTGCGCCTTACGCCGTGAGCCGTTCCTCGGTTGAGTGTGAGGACGGTGGCATAATTGCTCGCCTGACGGGCAATGACGGTGGCATCGGTCAGCAGATATTCGGGATGGGCGGCAGACAGGGAGAGGTAGTCACGCAGCCACGCATTTTCTTCCTTCAGGATCTCGTTTTGCTCCTGCTGCTCCTCAAGGGCGGACAGCTCCTCGCGCAGTTCTTGGTTTTCCTGTTGTAGCTTGTCGTATTCGGTAAAGACGGACACAAAGCCGTCAAGAGCCTCGGCAAGCTTGGAGGTGCCAAGCTCGAAGGGCTTGGCAACCGTTTTGAGGCCGCTCCGCAAAAGGTCGGTATAGCCGAAGATGGAAAGGGCGGAGGGAACGAGGACAAGAACGGTGGCTATGATGACGCAGATCAGGGTAAAGCGGGATCGAAAGGGCTTTGTGCTCATATCGCTCCTCCTTTCTTGTGTGTTTTGAATGGCTTATGCCCGTGAGCGGGGGTAGTCCTCCTCGAAAGAGAGGCTCACGCCCTCGGGCAGGGCAGGTGCGCCCAGAGCCTCCCACTGCTCGGCCGTGCCGCCAAAGCAGACCGTTCGCAGAGAGATGGCCCCGTCCCACGCTCCGTCCTCAACGGTGCGCAGGGTGGCAGGCAAATATAAGAGCTCGACGGTATGCCCCTCCTTGGCGAGGGCGCACGCCTTCAAGGTGATGACACGGGTATACATCAGCGTAGCGGGGACGTATACGGTCTGCCCGCAAGAGGGCTTGATGCTTGTGATGGCCAAGCCACCCACGATGCTCCGATAGGTAAGCCCAAGACGGCTTGACAGTGCGTTTTTGGTGTAATAGGCATATGCAACAGCGCCGAGAGCAGCCACTGCCACGCCGATGACGACGGGTGTGAGCAGGGCTAGGGCGACGGCAAGAAGCATGACGGAGCCGATGCAGATCAGCAGACGGCGGTAGTAGCCGTCAAAGCCCGCAAGAGCGGCGGCGTATGCCTCGCTTGGCGTATGAGCAGAGGAGAGTGGTTCCTCGGCAGTTGGGGTTTGACTGTCGTTCGTATGGTTTGAAGTCATAGTATGTCCTTATTTTCCACGGTATTTGAGAAGGTTGCCTAGAGAGCCCTCGCTCTCAATGATCTTTCCGATGCCCGCACACACGCTGTCAAGCGGATTTTTGGCGATCATCACACGCACGCCGATCTTCTCGCGAATGAGGGTGTCGATGCCCCGCAGGCGAGCGCCGCCGCCGCTGAGCACGATGCCGCTGTCGTAAATATCGGAGGTCAGCTCGGGCGGTGTTGTCTCCAGTGTGGCACGAATGGCGTGAACGATATCGGACAGAGGCTCCTTGATGGCGGCTCGTATGTCGGCTGAGGTCA
>SVTU01000072.1 GCA_015063655.1 Oscillospiraceae bacterium | reverse complement strand
CCGACAGCATCAACCACGAAAACTTCACCGATTGTACCCTCTCCCCCGGCGAGGTGTACGATTACACCACCGAATACCGCTTCTCGGTGGAATAATATTCCCCGTAAAGGAAGGTACGCTTAAGGACGGCTTAAAAAATAGTACCTACCGACAGAAAGAGGACAGAGAGTGTTTAGCGTGTTATCCTTAACGGAGAACACGCTAAACACTCTCTGTCCTCTTTTCTTCTCGTGCGAAGCACACATCGAGCGCCGCAGGCGATCATACCTGCGTAGTGTCCGCAAGGACACTATGCTTCATCCCATATTCTCGGCAAAAGGCTTGAATTTTGGGGTCATGCGAGAGGCCGACAAAGGGCGTTTGGGTGGCGGCGGCAAACACAAGCGCATGCAGACGTGCGCCCACCACGCCCGCCGAGGTGCGCACGAGGCGCACTGCCTGCTCGGGGGAGACCGCCTCACGGTATGCAAGGCCGAAGCGGCGGCACAGTGCAAGCGAGAGCGCACGGTCACGGGCAGGATGCATCGCCAGCACCTCTGCCTCATAGCCGTTTGCCCGTGCCTCTCGGAGCATGCGGCACATCTGCAAAAGAGCTTCCCTGTCAAGTCCTCCCGAAGGCACGACGAGAAGGCGGCGCTTCCGCACCGCAGGCGGCAGATCCTTCGCATATCGGCGCAAGACCGACAGAGCCAGGTCCTCTTCTCGGTGCATCCGCTCTCGCTCAACACCCATGCGCTCGGCCAAAGCCATCGAAAGCCCGTCACGCAAGCCAAGCTCGTCACATAGGCGCACAAGGTACGGCATCAGCCATCGCCCCACGTGCGTACATGGCACACCCAAGCCGTTCCCCCACAGACAAACACGCACGCCGTTCAGACGGGCGTAGGCGATCCACGCACCGTAATACAACAGAGAGCCAAGGCTCGTACGGTCCTGAAGCAGCGTTCCGCCGCCCAGTACCAGCACCTGCGCATGGCGCAGGCAGGCAAACGCCCTGCGGCGGGGCAGGCAACGAACACCGAAGCCCGTATCCTGTCCCGTTCGTGTCAGGGCAACCGTATTACCATACGGATAGGCCTGCCCTGCCCGCTCTGCCGCCGCCCTGAGGAGCGCATCGTCTCCGCAGTTGCCAAAGCCGTAATATCCCAAAAGCACCACGTCCGCATGACGGTATGCGGGCAGGGCGATGGCTCGGCGGTAGAAGGCGGCCGTTCTCTCTGCCTGACGGCGCACGTCGTGATAGCGTACCACGTACGCCCTCAGGCTTGCCCCAAGCCGCTCCCGCTCTGCCGCCGTCATGGCAATAATCTGTGCGACGCTGTCAAGTAAGGCGTCTGCGGTGGGCGTCTTAGCTCCTCTCGCCGTAAAATTGCTCCGTGCCGCCCCCTCAAGCTCCGAAGGCGTCAGCAGACCCCCAAAGCCCTCGTTTCCGCACAGCACCACGGGCACACCGCACGCCATGGCCTCAAGGGCGGCACGGGAGACCCCAACGAACAAGGCCGCCCCTCTCACGTACGGGCGGGCATCGGCCGCACGCCCCACCGCACGGACCGCCTCTCGGCCAAGCGCTTCGTTGGTGCGTCGGGCAAGCTCCCGCACCTGGGCATAGGCCTCTCCGCCCCCCACAAGCTCGATCTTCACGCCGGGCCAAAGTCGATCAAGCCTTGGGGCGATCTCGCACAGCAGACGTGCGCCAAGCGAACAATCGGTATCCATACGGCTGACAAACACGATGCGCCGCTCTGCCTCCTTCCGCTCTCGGCAGGGCGCAAAATGCACCGTGTCGATCCCGTTGGGGATCAGACACAGCCGCATGGGATCAAGCCCGTAGGCACGCTCGGCATACCGCAACAGATCCTCACTCACGCCCACAGTTGCCCGCCCCCATCGACACACCAGCCGATGCAGGGGCGAGACGGGAAAGCGTGCATGCACGGTGGTCACAAAGGGAACACCCAAAAGACGGGATGCCGTGTGGCACAACAGCGCAGGCAGACGGGCGTGGGCGTGCAGAACGTGGGGGCGAAGCCGCCCCACCGCCCCCATCAGCAGGGCGAGCGAGCGGGCAAGCCCCGCCGCATCGTGTCCCGACAGCGGAAGCGTGATGTGGCGGATGCCTCGCCGCCGCATACGCTCGGCGAGCCTTCCGCCCGCCGAGGCGACCGTCACCTCGTGTCCTATCCCCGATAGCGCATAGGCCAAGCTCTCCACGTGCGTTTCCGCACCGCCGCAATCCATTCTGTCCGTTACCATCATGATCCGCATAGCCCTGCCCCCTATTTCGTTTCCCAATCCGTTATGTATACCACCGTATCCTTGGCAAGCAGTCGGGTCGGCACGCCTTGTCCCACCTCAAGCGACACCGCCTCGCCCGTCACCGTCACGGCATCCGCAAAATAGACCGTCTTGCCCTCGTGCGTCTCTGTTCGGTACGCTCCCACGTCCTCGCCGAGGTCAAACAGCAAGCCAACCGAAAGCCACGCCGCGGCCTCGGGCGCTTCGAAAGCCCGTCCGCCCACCGTAGCACGCACGCACCCGCTCTCCCGCACCACCGTGATCCCTGCCATGCTGCTCGGCTCTTCATAGGCAAGGCTCAGCGTGCGCTCCTCGGCAGGCTCGCCCACACAGAGGCGTGCCCGATAGCCCACCCCCTGCCGCTCCCATGACAGCACGCACGTATACGCTTCCTCGAACATCAGAAACTCCCTCGGGCCTTGCTTGGCACAGCCCCCAAGCAAAAGCAGCGAAAGACACAGAAAAAGGCTTCTTCGTAACAGTATTCCCACAGCACGCCCCCCATTATTCCCATACCTGCGAGGCGATCCTCGGCATACGTCACGGGGATCGCTCACAGTAGGTCATGTGATATCGTATCATATGAAAAAAATTGCGGCAATATGTCAAAAAAAGACTTGCCAAGGGACAAATCTTGTGGTACAATGAAGCCACGGAAGGGGGGATATGCATGCCTGCTCGCTATGAAATGCGAACCAATGATTTTTACTGTCGGGATTCCCGCTTTGCGGGAAAAACGCTGGGCGTTGTTCTGCACCTGCACGATCAGATTGAGCTGGGGCTTGTTCTGGAGGGGCGCACCAGGATAACGGTGGATTCTCAGATAGCGGAGGCGGGAGCGAATGATCTTTTCATCGTTTTTCCCAATCAGCTGCACCGCCTGGAGACCTTGGAGCGTGAGAGGTACATTCTCTTTATTGTCAACCCCGATATGATCCCCGAGTTCTCACGCACCTTTATTACCACGCTGCCCGCCGAAAGCATCGTAAAAGGGGCGGGCAACGACCCCGAGCTTGTGTCGCTCATGCACCGCATTTCGGATACCTATCGTTCGGACGAGCCATTCAAGGACGCCATTATCCGAGGCTATCTGCTCGCCTTCTTCGGCAAGCTGCTCTGCCGCCTTGACCTCAAGGATATCCGCTCCCGTGACATTCACGCCCTTGGCCTGATCCTCAACTATTGTTCCTCGCACTACGACGAGGATCTAACGCTTTCGCTCCTTGAGCATGAGCTGCACATCAGCAAATATTACATCTCCCACCTGTTCGGTGAAAAGCTGCACATGGGCTTTAATGAGTATATCAATTCCCTGCGCATCTCGGCCGCCTGCCGATTGCTCCTGCAGGGCAGTCTCTCGGTTACCGAGGTCAGCCAAAAGGTGGGCTTTAACACCCTGCGCACCTTCAACCGTGCCTTTCTGCGCCACGTTGGCACCACACCCAGCCAATACCGAGGCAACCGCACGTAGTAACAGCCATGGTGGTTCTTTGTAAAAAGGTGCTTTCTCACATCTGCTGACATCCGATAACGCAGTTTTCAACCAAATAACAAAAAAAGCACTTATGATGAACGATAAAATTCGTGTCATAAGTGCTTTTGCGTTACTTTTGTCTTGCTTTTCGATGGTAATCAGGTGAAGGTTTCGCTGATGCGAAAGTGAAGTTGCTGCGCAGTGAAGTTTGTGCTACGCACAAGTGAAGTTAAGTTTGTCCTCTTTGCCGAAGGCAAAACTTCACTATCCGCAGGATAACTTCACTTACGCAGTAAACTTCACTTGCCCGCAAGGGCAAACTTAGTTAATGGGCGCACTCGAAAACGCAGTTTTCGAGTGCGCCCATTCAGTGAGACAGCACCTTTTTTCTTTTTATTCCCGTACCGAACGATTACTGCCCGATAAAGGCCTTCATGCTCTCGATCAGCTCTCGGGCAAGCCCCGCATTCTCTGCCTCGGCAAAGATACGCAGCAGCGGCTCCGTGCCGGAGAAGCGGCAAATGATAAAGGCTCCGTCCTCAAAGTAGACCTTACAGCCGTCCTCGTAGCTCACCCGTGCCACCGCCTTAGAGAAGACGGGAATTCTTCTTTCCTTCATGAGAAGCTGCTCCACGCGCTCCTTTTCGGCAAGCGTGAAGGAAAGGTTGCATTCCACCATCTCATACGAGCCGTATTTTTCCACAAGCTCCTGCCAGAACGCCGAGGGAGACTTGCCCACGGCACTCACCATCTCCACAAACAGCGAAGCGGCATACACCGAATCCTTGCCGAAGATGTGACCCCTGACCGTAAGGCCGCCCGAGGATTCTCCGCCCAGCACGGCATCGACCTCGTCAAGCTTGGACGAGACGAACTTAAAGCCAACGGGCACCTCGTAGCAGGCCTCGCCAAAGGATGCCGCCACCGCATCCAGCATATGCGTGGTGGCAATGTTGCGCACCACAGGACCTCGCCAGCCACGGTACTCATGCAGATAATAATACAGCATCACCAGAATCTGATTGGCGTTGAGATACGCCCCGTTGCTATCCACGATGCCAAGGCGGTCGCCGTCGCCGTCCACGGCAATGCCGAGATCGTAGCCCTCTCGTGCCACTCGCCCGATCAGTCCGCCAAGCTCCCGATACGAGGGCGCAGGCATACTGCCGCCAAAGTAAGCATCCTTGTTGGAATTCATCAGGTCCACCGTGCAGCGTGTGGTATACAGCACCGTCATCAGCGGATACGTACCCGAGCCATGCATGGGATCGAAGAGAATGCGAAGCCCCGCACGGCGGATCGCCTCGGTGTCAAGCTTGGAGAGGATAGAGTCCAAAAAATCGTTAAACGGCGTGCGCAGATATGTCACAAGCCCCTTTTCCTCTGCCTCCTTGATCGGCATGGAGCGCACGTCCATGCTGTCGATCAGGCTCTCAAGCCTTGCTGTGCAGTCCAAGGAGGCGTCACGCCCCTCCTCTACGATCAGCTTGATCCCGTTATAGCTTGAGGGATTGTGGCTGGCGGTGATCTCCAAGCCGTAGTGAAGCGCCTCGTTCTTGACGATAAACATGACCAGCGGCGTGGGCGCACTTCTGTGCATCGCCATCACAGAGATGCCGTTTGCACACAGCACCTCGGTCACCCAGCGTGCCGCATCCTCGGACATAAAGCGGCGGTCATATCCAATGATGACGGGCTTGTCCGTTTTTCCCTCGCTCTTCATCAGTGCTACCACGCCCTGCGCCACACGCAGAATATTCTCCTTGGTAAAATCGTCTCCTATCACGGCTCTCCAGCCGCCTGTGCCAAACCGAATGCTGTTGCTCATACGCCGACTCCTTTTCATTTCATACGTTTTGAAACTACAGTATACCACAAAGCAACACGTTTTTCAAGATATACCGAAAAAATTTTCCCAAACCCCTTGACAAGGATAATACTTCGTGATATGATGTATATCGTAAGGGGGGGTATTATGGATGCTCAATTAAAGAGAGGACTGTTGGACGTTTGCGTCCTTGCCGCCATCAAAAACGAGGAATCATACGGCTATAAGATCATCAAGGACATGAAGCCGTATCTTGATATGTCGGAATCCACACTGTATACCATTCTCAAGCGGTTGGAGCTATCCGATATGCTGACCGTGCATACCGCAGAGCATGGGGGCAGGCTTCGCAAATATTATCGGATCACGCCCAAGGGCGTTCACCGCATCGAAGAGTTCAAGGAAGAGTGGCGTGAGGTCATGTCCATATATCAGTTTGTCATCAAGGAGGAAGAGAAGCATGACGAAGCTTGAGTTTCTCGACAGCCTCTCAGAGGGGCTATCGGGCTTGCCAAGAGAGATACAAGAGGAAAGCCTTGAGTTTTACAATGAAATGATCGACGACCGCATCGAGGAGGGCCTTTCGGAAGAGCAGGCCGTTGCGGCCGTGGGCGACGTGGAGAGCATTGTCTCTCGGATCGTGGCAGACGTTCCGCTCTCCAGTCTCGTCAAGGAAAAAATAAAGCCAAAGAAACACCTTGCGGTGTGGGAGATCGTGCTGCTGTGCATCGGTGCGCCATTGTGGGTGCCCCTGCTCATCGTAGCCCTGGCGCTCGCACTGACGGTGTACGCCGTCATATGGGTGGTCGACGTTGTGCTTTGGGCGGTTTTTGCTTCGCTGGCGGGCGTTTCGCTGGGCGGAACGGTGCTTGGTGTGCTGTATATCGTGATGGGAAGCGTCCTTGGCGGTATTGCCCTGCTTGGTGCAGCCATTCTCTGTGCAGGACTCGCCATCTTTGCGTTCTTTGGATGCAGTGAAGCCACCAAGGGCATTGCTCACCTTAGCGCACGGTGTGTGCTGAAAGCAAAAAAACGCTTTGCAGGAAGAAAGGAGGCCTCTCATGCGTAAGGCAACCAAAATTTGGCTGATCGTGGCGGCCTCGCTCACTCTTCTTGGCCTTTTGATCGCAGGAGGAGCTATGTTTTTGATGAAATGGAACGTTTCGGCCTTTACAACGGGCAAGTATACCACGAACACCCATACGTTCGACGAAGCCATCACCGACATCGCCATTTGTGCCAACACCGCCGACGTTGCGCTGATGCGCAGCGAGGACGGTACGTGCCGTGTGGTGTGCTATGAGGAAACCGACGTGCCCAATACGGTCACCGTGGAGGACGGCACGCTCCGTGTCACCAAGGGCGAACGCAAATGGTATCATCACATCAGCCTTTTCTCGGGCCATCCCCTGATCACCGTATACCTGCCCGAGGCGGCATACGCCTCGCTTACGGTTGAGAGCGACACCTCGGACGTGGGTCTTCCCTGCGAACTCTCCTTTGAGAGGGTACAGA
Organism: Oscillospiraceae bacterium; assembly: GCA_015063655.1. Taxonomy (GTDB): domain Bacteria; phylum Bacillota; class Clostridia; order Oscillospirales; family CAG-272; genus HGM12713. Next base: position 253 of record SVTU01000072.1, on the reverse strand, counting down.
TCAAGCTCTCCACGGGTGACGTGATCTGCTCGTCCCCCGTCTCGGATACGCTGAGCATCAAGACCTCGACGGGCGACGTGACCGTAAAGGACGTCTCGCCCACGTCTCTTGACGTGACCACTTCCACGGGCGACATCACCTTAAAGAACGTGGCGTGTACGGGAGCTATTTCGATTGAGGTCACCACCGGCAAGGCCGTATTGACCGACGTCAGCTGTCAGACGCTTAACAGCGACGGCACGACGGGTGACCT
>SVTU01000071.1 GCA_015063655.1 Oscillospiraceae bacterium | reverse complement strand
ATCATCCAGCGGATCTCCCGAAGGATCTCTTCGCTTGTTTTCCCTTCCTTTGCCCACGTAGCGGCCTTGATAGCAAGCAATCCCTCGCCAAAGCAGGTGATCTTGGTATCGATGGCATGAATAGTTAGGCGATCCTCATACTCCTTGGCAACCAGGCAGATTTTATTGTACGTACCGCCAAGCGCCGAGGACAGGGCAAACACCATTACCTCGTCACAGCCCTCGTCAAGCGCCCGCTCGAAGCAGGCTCTGATCTCCTCTGTCTCGGGCATACCCGTTGAGGGAAGATGATTTTTAGGGTCCTCGATGGTCTCAAGCTCCCGATAGAAGGCAACGGGATCAAGATCCAAGCCCTCTCGGTATTCGTTGCCGTTAAAGAACACGTGAATGCGAAGGATATCGATCCCCAGCTCACGGTATCGCTCGGGGGCGTACTCAATGCACCCCGTAGACGTGCAGATCACTTTGATTTTTCCCATGGTTTTCTCCTTATATCGAATATGTGTTTTGACCGTATACAGACTTGTTCTGTGACATATTCAGTAGCATGTGTGCCGTATTGACCACGGCACTCTCGCCTGCATTGCCACGTGTTTTGATAACAGGCTTATCAACGCCGAGAATCACACCGCCGCCAAGAGAGCCGATATCGTAAATACCCATCAAGTAGCCTGCCAGCCTCTTGATCTCCTCACTTTGCGTCTTGTGAGCATATTTCATAATATCCGTGATGATACGTGTGGCAGTACCCTCGGTCACCTTTAACACCTGATTACCCGCAAAGCCGTCACAGACAAGGACGTCACAGCATCCGCCAAGAGCGGTATTGCCCTCGACGTTACCCACAAAATTGATCGAATTGTCCTCGGCAAGAAGCACGTGCGTTTCCTTGACAAGCTTATTTCCCTTGCTTGACTCCGCTCCGTTGGAAAGTAGACCGACACGGGGATTTTCCAAGCCGTAGGTCTGTGCCATAAAGGCCGTGCCGAGCTTGGCAAAATGATGAAGCATGGGGGGCGTGCAATCAATGGTGGCACCCGTGTCCACAAGGCAGGTAAAGCCACCGCCCTGGCTGGGCAAAACAGCGGCAAGGGCAGGACGGATACGCTCCTTCTTCGACAGATGGCGCATCGCCCCCGTCAGGAGTGCGCCCGTATTGCCCGAGGAGATCATACCGAACAGGTCGTCTCTCTCCGATAGCGCCATCAAGGCACGGATCATGGAGGAATTGGTCTTGCGGAAGACCGCCTCGGCAGGGTTATCGTAATTGGTGATCTCATCGGGAGCATCCAATATCTCAACTCGATTCATCGGCATGACCAGCGACTCACACGCCGTGCGTATCTCCTCGCCATTGCCCACAAGCATTACGGAAAGCTGATCAAAGGCATCAAGCGCCATAGAAGCACCCTTGATCACGGCAGAGGCACCCTTGTCTCCGCCCTTGGTGTCAATCACAATTTTTGTCATAGCTTACCTCTCCTTATTCCAATGCAATCCAATATTCATATACGTCCTGACCGCCCTCGTAGAACACCACGTCACATTCGCCGTACTGCTCTTGCAGGTATTCAGCAAGCTCGGCACGAGCCTCGGTGCTGACACCCTTTCCCGCAAAGACGGTGATGATCTCACACAGATCGGTGTCCAAGGCCTCCAGCAGAGACTTGACAGCCTCCTCGGGGGTATGTGCCACGGCCACGAGCTTCCCTGCACTGAATGACATGCAGTCGCCACAGCGAATGGCTCTTCCGTCTACGGTGCTATCTCGCACCGCCCGTGTGATCTCTCCGTCCGTCACGTCCTCTGCGGCACGCTCGGCACTCGTGAGCAGGGCGTTTATATCCTTGATACCGGGGGTAATCACGGACAGTGCCGCATAGCCCTGCGCCATATTCTTTGTCTCTACAACGTGAACGGCTGCCTTGTCATACAGCTCTGCCGCCTGCCTGGCGGCAAGAATAACGTTTTTATTGTTAGGCAGGACAAGAATATCCCTCGCATCGCATTGCTCAAAGGCCTTGATCAGCTCCTCTGTGGATGGATTGATGGTCTGCCCGCCATGCACCACAACATCAGCCCCCATTTGCATAAAGAGCGTCTCCATGCCTTCTCCTGCCGCTACGGCTATCACCGCAAAGGGCTTTCTGATCTTCGGCTCTCTCTTGACCGTTTCAGAATGGCCGAGGTTCATGTTTTCGATCTTGACCGTCAGAAATTCACCGTACGCCTGCATGCGTGACAGCACGTCACCGGGCATAAAGGTATGCACGTGGACCTTGACCATATCGTCCTGCTTATACGCCACGATGCTTTCACCGCCAAGCTCCGTCAGATCATCTACAATTCTTTGAATGTCAAAGGTATCGGGATCGACCTTGCCTGTGGTCAGCCTCAGCATACACTCTGTGCAGTAGCCGTAGGACAGGACGCTGTCTCTTGTAAAGCTGTCAAGATCGATGCGTGGCTCTTCGTGCGTCTCCCCCTCATAGGTGAGCTGCTCACCAAGCAACACCCGTCTCATGCCCTCTAAGATATACACGTACCCTGCTCCGCCCGAATCCACCACGTCGGCCTCAGCCAATACGGGAAGTAAATCCTTGGTGTGCGCCAGCGACCGCTTGGCCTCCTCGTGATGGCAAAGAAAGAAGTCCTCAACGGGTGCTTCGGTCTTCACCTGGTCCCCTGCATATTCGGTCGCCTCACGGAACACGGTGAGGATCGTACCCTCTGTGGGGTTCTGCACCGAAGCATAGGATTTTTCAATACCGCAACGGTAAGCCTCGGCCAAGGCCTTGGCATCGGCCTCCTCGCAGGCGCAAAGCCCTGTGGCTATCCCTGCAAAGATCTGCGAGAGGATCACGCCCGAATTGCCGCGTGCGCCCAGCAAGGCCCCCTTGGCAAAGCTTGACGCAACCTTGGCAATACTGTGCTCCTCGGCCTCTGTCAATTCCGCAAGTCCGCCCTCCATGGTGCGAAGCATGTTGGTTCCCGTATCACCGTCTGCCACGGGAAAAACGTTCAAGGCATTGATCTCTGCGGCGTGAGCAGACAGCATCGCCGCTCCACCATACAGCATTTTGGTTAATATCGTTCCGTCAATTCTTTGTGTATTCATGTGTCACCGCCCAGCTTTGAATCTGTGATAATCTACCATTTTTCGACAAGATTATACCACATAAAAATAAACTGAAACGAAACTGTTACGCTCATCTATACTACTATATTAAAAGAGAGCGGTGTTTTTTACACCGCTCTAAGCTATTTGTGCGTTATTTGTGTAGTGTAATCCGAAACTCGGTATAGCCGTCCTCGCTCACAAGCGAGATCTGTCCCTTGTGCAGGTCCACGATGCGCTTGACGATGGCAAGTCCGATGCCGTTTCCCATGGTAGCATGAGACTCATCAGCCTGGTAAAACTTTTGAAAAATGCGCTCCTGTTTCTCCTTGGGAATGGTGATGCCCTCGTTGCCGATGGCTACGCACAGCGAATGCTCGCTCTCCGTCAAGGCAAGAGACAGCGTTCCTCCCTCTGGAGAAAACTTGATGGCGTTATCCAAAAGATTGATCCACACCTCCATCAACAGCTCCTCGTTTGCCTCTACCGTATATTCCAAAAAATCCAAGGCGATATTCAGATTTTTGCGTGACCATTTCGGCTCTAACAGTAAAACGGCGGAGCGGACCTGCTCGGAGAGATTAAAGGACGTTACGTCCTTAAGTATGGCTTGATTTTCCACCGAGGTCAGGCGAAGCACGTTGGTGGCCATGGCCGAAAGCCTTGACGATTCCTCCTCGATGGCATGCAGATACTGCATGCGCTCCTCCTCGGTCACGTTTCCCTTTGCCATCAGCTTGGCAAGCCCCGTAATAGAAACGATGGGCGTTTTGAACTCATGCGAGAAATTATTGATAAAATCCATGCGGAGCATTTCCGTATTCTCCAGCTCCTCGGCCATGGTATTAAAGCTTTCAGTGATCTCAGCAAAGGTGGGATTGGCGGAAAGCGAAGGGCCAAAGGAAAGCCTGGTATGATACTCCCCTTTAGCAAGACAGTTCATCTTGTAAATAAGCTGATGGATCGGCTTGAGCGGGATTCGGCAACTGAAAAAGGCCATAACACCGCCTATGAGCAAGCTGTTAAGCGACATAAACAGAATGATGGACCGGATCTCCACGTCTACCAGCACGCCCGCTCGATTCAGTACCCACACACAGATGGCCGTAAAGGAGATGGCAATGGCAAAAATGCCAAAAACAAAGGCAGACAAGAAAAGCGTGAGGGATGTGATGGGGGCTTTCTCCTGCATGCGCTTGAGCTTGTTTTTCGCTACCGTAGTTTTTTTCATATCTTTCTCACCGCCTTATAGCCAAGTCCCCGCACGGATACGATCTCAAACTCTCCCCAGCCCTCAAATCGCTTGCGAAGCCTTCCGATATGGACCGTGACCGTCTCCCAGCCCGTTTCACTCTCAGAGCCCCATATCTCATCCATCAGCTGAATACGGGTGAAGATCTTGTTGGGATACGACAACAGCATATACAAAAGCATAAATTCCTTTTGCGGAAGCTCCTGCACGTGACCCTGACGGGTAACAGTCATAGAATCGTAATCCACCACCACGTCACCGATCACGATACGCCTCTCACTGGCGATCTTGGCACGCCTCAGCAGTGCCTTGATGCGGAAGAGCATTTCCTCTTCATCGAAAGGCTTGGTGATATAATCATCCGTTCCCACGGCAAAGCCCTTATGCTTGTCCTTAGGCAAATGCTTGGCGGACACCATCAGAATGGGAAGCGTTGCGTTAAACTCCCGCACAACACGGGTAAACTCATATCCGTCCATGCAAGGCATCATAATATCCAGCACAACAAGATCCACGCTCCGCTTCTCCATGGCACGCAAGGCTTCCTCTCCGTTGCCTGCCGTCGTGACCGTATACCCTGCCTGCTCTAACACCGCCTGTATATACAATCTTGTGTTTTTATCATCGTCTACCACGAGTATATGCAGCATATCATTCACTCACCTTCCCACAGATATCAAGAGGAAAAGCAAGCCGTCATTGGTTGCGACCATGACGGCTTGCCGATTTTGTTTGTCTTATTCAGCCGTGGCGTTTACCGTTGTACTGCCAACGATGACCTGATAGGTCTGTCCTGACGTAATGTCCGCATGAGAGATCACGATGCTGGAGAAGCCGTGCGGAGCTGTTACACTTGCCACCGTGCCGCCCGAGGAATTCTTGACCGTAACAGCCGTTCCCTGCTCCATCTTGGACGTGTTCACAACGAGGTAACCCTGCTCGCCTGAGGTAAAGGGCTTGCCGACAATAGACGGGTCAAAGGCAAACAGCGTTCCGCCGTTGATGATGCCCTCCGTGCCCCAATTGAGTGCCGTTGCTCCGCCGTTGACAGAGGACGTCAGCACAAGATTACCACCCGTAAGCTTGATAACACCGTCGGTATCCAAGCAGTCACCGTCACAGTAGATGGAAACGCTTCCGCCCGAAATATCGATCCTGCCATGCGAGCCTGCGCCCGTACCCATAGCATTCAACGCATTCTTGGTCACAGCAAGGGTCACGTCTCCGCCCGAAATACTGATCTCGGGCGCTTCAAAGCCCTCGGCACAGGTGAGAACCTTAACCGTTCCGCCCGATACGGCTACGCTTGCATCAGAGGTCACGGCGTCGTCTCCCGTTGAAAGCGTATACGTACCGCCGCTGATGGTGACGTTTCCGTTGGCATTGATGGCATCGTCACAGCTATCCACCGTTGCCTCGCCGCCCTTGATGATGATATTCTTATCTGCCTTAATACCCTTGCAGCTCACAGCGTCAAGCGCATTGAGATCGGTGGTGGGCGCAGCGGCAACACCGCCGCCCGTGGTAATGGCAAAGCTACCCGCATTGATCTGCACAGAGGAGGTGGCACTGATGCCATCGCCGCCCGCCTTGAGAGAAAATTCTCCGTCAGCGATATAGACAAAGCCAAGGTCGCCCGCCTCATCGCTCTTGGCATGAACAGCGTCCTTGCCAATATTGGCCGTCACCTTAGACTGAGTCACACGAACGCTGTCCTCTCCGCTGAGCGCATGGCCGATAGCGGTAATATCATACGAGCCGCCTGCCAAAACAAGGTCGTTCTTACAAACGATGCCGTGTCCTGCAGGACAATCGACTGTCAGACTTCCCTTGCCGTTGATGGTGAGGTCGTCCTTAGCGAAAACAGCTCCGTCTATCTTGTTTTTATCAATGGCCTCAAAGGACGAGCCAGTGGAGAGCGAGTTTTCCGTTCCCTCTACCAGGGTAACGAACACCTTATCTGCCTGCTTGACATACAGAGGGGCTGAGGAATCACAGTGAATGTCCACCCCCTTGAAAACAAGCTGAGGCTTTTCATTCTTGGTCATATCGACCACAAGCATACCGTTATCCAAATTACCCGAAATAATATACGTGGCCTCCAGCGTAAGCGTTACAACGCTTCCGTTAATCTGAACCGACTTATCGCTCGCCTCGGCGGTATCGCCCTTGAGAACCACTTGAATGGCCGTTTCATCACGGTATGTAAAATCCAAATCTCTGTCGGAAAACATGGCATCGTTGCTCTGAACGGGACGCTCCTCGCCAAATCCCGGATTTTCCTCTCCGCCGCCCTTCTTTTTACAGCCGACAAGGAGAGAGAAGCAAAGAACGAATGCAAGAATAATGGCAAACTTCTTCATACACAGTACCTCCTATTACAGGGTGCTAACGGTTGCGTCCTGAGTGGAAATCTGAATCTCCAGATTGCCGTTGCGGCAGCGAAGCTGATCGATCATTTCCTTTTCCCTGGTCACATCCTTAAGTGTGATCTGATACGTAAGCTTGAACATGCTTCCCATGTTGGAGGTCTTGACCTTTACAAGCTCACGGGACTTGGTATATTCATCGAAAATATCGTCAAATACGTTAGAGTAATTGAGATCCTCGGGAATGGTGATCGTAAGCGTTTTGTTGATGGCCGAGCGGCGGCGAGAACCGAAATCAAAGAGATTGTACAGCACGTAGATCAAGCACAAAACGAGGGTAAAGAGCGAGGCATACGCCAAATAGCCCATACCTGCGATAAGGCCTGCGCCCATGCCGAGGAAGATTGTGCATATCTCCTTGGCCGTACCGGGAACGGAACGGAAGCGGACCAAGCTGAAGGCACCCGCCACGGCTACGCCTGCTCCAATATTGCCGTTGACCATCATGATGACCACGCAAACCACAGCGGGAAGCAAGGCCAGTGTGATCACAAAGCTCTTGGTATAGTGTGTGCGGAAAGTGTAAGCCAGAGCCAAAATCAGGCCAAGAACAAGAGCAACACCCATACACAGCAG
>SVTU01000070.1 GCA_015063655.1 Oscillospiraceae bacterium | reverse complement strand
TACTTTCTTTGTTATTGTGCGCTCTGCTGTGCATGTTCTGTCTTATCGGCTGTGCTAAAATGAAAGACGGCACCGCCGAAAACATGATGGACGATGGCGGCATGCCCTTTGGCGACGTAAGTGGCACACTTGATGCCTCCGCAACGCTTGACGGCTCTATTATTGAAAACGAGTTTGTTAACACGGCAGACACGCCCGTTTCTACCTTTGCCGCCGATGTGGACACCGCTTCCTATGCCTATTTCCGTAAGCTTGTTAACCAAGACTACGATTGGGATAGCCTAATAGCCACCGCAGGCAATCATATGCGAACGGAGGAAATGATCAATTACTTCCAATATCAATATGACGGACCTGCAGCGGGAGAGTTGTTCGGCGTTAACGCCGTGATTGCCGATTGTCCGTGGAATGAAAACAGCAAGCTGATGGTGTTGGGCTTGCAATCGGAAACGACAAACGAGCGTAAGCCAAACAATCTGGTTTTCCTGATTGATGTTTCGGGCTCCATGTCCTCGAATGATAAGCTTCCTCTTCTCAAGGAAGCGTTTGCCACTCTCGTTGGACAGCTGACGGCGGATGACAGGATTTCCATTGTGACATATTCGGGCAAGGAGCGTGTGGTTCTCGAGGGGTGCCCCGGTAACCAAGGAGATCGCATTATCAAGGCCGTGAACAGCCTGGAAGCCAATGGCTCCACGAACGGCGAAGCAGGCTTGCAAAAGGCCTACGCATTGGCCGAAGAATACCGTATTGCCGATGGCAATAACCGTATTATTATGGCCTCTGACGGTGATCTCAACGTGGGTATTTCCTCTCAAGAGGATTTGCAGCGTTATATCTCTGACAAACGCAATGAGGGCGTGTTCCTCTCCGTGCTCGGCTTCGGCACGGGCAATTACCGTGACAGCAAGATGGAAACCATCGCCAATCACGGTAACGGTGTGTACTATTATATTGACGGAGAAAGCGAAGCCGAAAAGGTATTGGGAAGCGACTTGTTCTCTACCCTGTATACCGTTGCCAAGGATACCAAGCTTCAAGTAACATTCTCGCCCGAGCATATTGCCCAATACCGCCTTGTCGGCTATGAAAACAGACGGCTTGCCGCCGAGGACTTTGCCGATGACAGTAAGGACGGCGGCGAGGTAGGCGCAGGACACTGCTTGACAATATGCTACGAGCTAATCATAACCGACAAAGCGACGGAAAGCACTGAGCCTTGGATGACGCTTGCCATTCGCTACAAGGAGCCTGACGGCACGAAAAGTCAGCTGAACGAATACAGCATCGGCGCCGAGGCTCTGACGGATACGCCAAGCGAAGACTTCACCTTTACGGCCAACGTCGTTATGGTTTCCATGCTTCTGCATAAGAGCCGCTATATCCAAAACGTGACTCTTGCCGATATTATCGAAAACCTCGGTGAGCTTTCTCTCAGTGCTCCCGACCGCACCGAATTCTATACGCTTTTGCAAAAGCTGAAAAAATAATCATCGTCAAGCCGCTCCACGGTACGCCGCGGAGCGGCTTTGGCGTAAGATACATGAAAAAAACTTTTTTCACAAAACACTTGACAAATATCCAAAAGCATGGTATACTTGTAAAGTATTTTGCTTTACACACAACAAAGGACGGTGAGATCATGTTTGAAAAGGATATGAGCATTGGTCTTTTGTTGGATTTCTACGGAGATATTCTGCCCGAGCGCAAGCGGACGGTGATGGACATGTATTACAATGAGGATCTGTCCTTAGCCGAGATCGCCACCGAGATCGGCATTTCCCGCCAGGGTGTTCGGGATATGATCAAGAAAAGCTCGGATGAGCTGTTTTTCTATGAAGAAAAGCTTGGTCTTGCCGCAAGGCTGGGGGCTGTGCGCCGCCATGCCGAGCAGCTGACAGCATTGGCGCAGAAGCATGACATGCCAAAGCCGATCGCGGATGAGATCGAGGCACTCCTACAGCTCATCACCGAATAACACAAAGGAAGGAGACACCGTGTTTCAAAGCCTGAGTGAAAAGCTGGAAAACGCTTTTAAGAAGTTTAAGAATAAAGGAAAGCTGACGGAAGCCGACGTTAAGGCGGGCATGCGTGAGATCAAGCTCGCTCTTCTTGAGGCAGACGTCAATTTCAAGGTCGTGCGGGAGTTCATTTCCGCCGTCTCCGAGCGTGCCGTTGGAACAGAGGTGCTTGAATCCCTGCTCCCTGCTCAGCAGATCGTCAAAATCGTAAACGAGGAGCTGACAAATCTCATGGGCGGCACACAGTCAAAGCTCACCATTTCGTCAAAGCCCCCCACGGTCGTCATGATGGTCGGCTTGCAGGGCGCAGGTAAGACCACGCACGCAGGAAAGCTTGCGGGCATGTATAAAAAGCAGGGTAAGCATCCCTTGCTTGTCGCCTGCGACGTCTACCGCCCCGCCGCCATCAAGCAGCTGCAGATCGTTGGCGAAAAGCTGGATATCCCCGTATTCACGATGGGCGACACCGTCTCCCCCGTCACCATTGCCGAGGAGGGCGTGAAGCACGCTTTGCAAAAGGGCTATGATATGGTGTTTATCGATACGGCAGGCCGCCTGCATATCGACGAGGAGCTGATGGAGGAGCTTCGCCGTATTCGTAAGAAAACAGCCCCCACCGAAATTTTGCTGACCATCGACGCCATGATCGGTCAGGATGCCGTTAACGTAGCCAAGACATTTGACGAGCAGCTTGACATTACGGGCGTGGTGTTGACCAAGCTTGACGGCGATACCCGAGGCGGTGCGGCACTCTCTGTGCGCCACGTAACGGGCAAGCCCATCAAGTTTATCGGAACGGGCGAAAAGCTTGATTGCATCGAGCCCTTCCACCCCGACCGCATGGCATCCCGTATTTTGGGCATGGGCGACGTGCTGTCCCTCATCGAAAAGGCTGAGCAGCAGTACGACGAGAAGAAGGCCATGGAGCTGGAGCGCAAGCTTCGGGAATCCACGTTCACGCTTGACGATTACCTGGAGCAGTTCTCCCAAATCAAAAACATGGGAAGCCTTGAACAGCTGATGGGCATGGTACCCGGTATGAAGCCCGGGGCTCTCAAGGACGCCCAAATTGATGAAAAGGCAATCGCCAGAACCGAGGCCATCATCAAATCCATGACCAAGCGAGAAAGAGAAAAGCCCGATATTCTCAACGCCTCTCGCAAAAAGCGCATCGCCGCAGGAAGCGGCACCACCGTAGAGGAGGTCAACAAGCTGTTGCGTCAGTTTGAGCAGATCAAAAAGATGATGAAGCAGTTCTCCGACCCCAAGATGATGGAAAAGATGGCAAGACGCGGCAAGATGAAAATTCCGTTTTAACTTACACGGATTTTTATAAATACTTTATATATTTTTTGGAGGAAAACAATCATGGCAGTAAAAATGAGACTGAGAAGAATGGGTGCAAAGAAGGCCCCCACCTACCGTGTGATCGTGGCTGACAGCCGCAGCCCCAGAGACGGTCGCTTCATCGAGGAGCTTGGCTACTACAACCCCCGTACGGAGCCCGTTGAGCTGAAGATCGACGCTGAGCGTGCCAAGGTATGGCTCAAGAACGGCGCACAGCCCACCGAGACTGTAAAGGCTCTGCTCAAGAAGTCCGGTATCGTTGACTAATTGGCAAGGTGAGTCCAAATGACAGATCTGAAGGAAACCTTATACGGAATCGCTCGCGCCATCGTGGACCATCCCGATGAGGTCACCGTACTCGAGCATGAGGGAAGCCGTGAGACCACGCTCACCCTCTCGGTTGCCGAGTCCGATATGGGCATGGTGATCGGCAAGAACGGTAAGATTGCCAAGGCGATCCGCACGGTTATGAAGGCTGCCGCCGCCACAGACGGCAAGAGAGTCAACGTAGAAATTAAATAAGAGTTGACACAAGGAACGGGACGTCGCTTCCGTACAAGGGCAGCGGCCCCTGTACGTGCGGCGTCCCGTTTTTACCCAAGCATAGAAAGGAAGTGAGGATATGGCAGACAAGGTATGGACACCCGAGCAAACAGCCGCCATGACGGTTCGCAACAAAAATTTACTGATCTCGGCCGCAGCAGGCTCGGGCAAGACAGCCACGCTCACCGAGCGCATCATTCGGCGACTGACCGACGAAAAGGAGCCTGCGGATATTTCCCGCATGCTGATCGTTACGTTCACCCGTGCCGCTGCCTCGGAGCTGCGCACACGCATTTTCGGTGCTGTCAGTGAGGCCTTGGTCAAAAATCCTCACAACAAGCACCTTTCGTCCCAGCTTGTCAAGATCGGATCAGCACGCATCTGCACCATCGACGCCTTTTATCTTGACGAGGTACGGAAAAACGTCTCGGCCTTGGGCATGCCCATCGGCTTTCGCCTGGGTGACCCCTCGGAGATGGATCTGCTGGCCAAGGACGTGATGGAGGACGTGATCGGCGAATACTATGACAAAGATGCCGAGGGCTTTGCCCGTTTTGCCGAATGCTTTACTCAGCTTCGCAATTTGCACACCCTCTCCGACGTTCTGCTTGATCTGTACTCTCACGTTTCCTCGTACGAAAGCGGCGTGGAATTTCTGCGCCTGTGCGAGGAAAAGACAAGACGTGACGCCGACAAGGATTTTTTTGACACCGACTTTGGTGCCGTGCTCAGACAAGATTGCGTACAAACGCTTGAGCATGCTGTAACGATCTATGAGCAAGCACTTCCCTTCTTCGTGCAAAACGAGGAGCATACGGGTAGCTACCGCAAGACCTTTGAAAGCGAGCTTGGCTTCCTCAAAGCCCTATACGAAACGGCTAAGTCACGCTCGTATGCCGATACCCGAGGTATGCTCTCCTGCCGTCCCATGCTGCGCCCAACAGGCCGAGGCATGATGCAATCCGAGGAGTTCGAGCAGTATAAGCAGCAGCGCAAGGAGGTCAATGCTTCCCTGACCGCTCTGGCCGAACGCATGCTATCTCTCCCCGCCGAGGACGTGGCCCGTGCCATGACCCTAACGGCCGACTACACCCATATTCTCTACACCCTGCTCACGGAGTTCGACGCCCGCTGTGACCAAGAAAAGCATGAGCGCAAGCTATATTCCTTCAATGACGTGCGCCGTGCCGCCTTGCGCCTTTTTGTCAATGGAGACGGTACACCCACGCCCCTTGCCAAGGAGACGGCCTCCTGCTATGACGAGATCTATATTGACGAGTATCAGGACGTGGACCGTGTTCAGGACAGTATCTTCTCTGCCATCTCCAACGGCCGCAACCGCTTTATGGTGGGCGATATCAAGCAATGCATCTATTGCTTCCGAGGCGCACAGCCCGACGTCTTTTCAGGCTACCGCCGAGCCTTCCCCATGCACGGCAGTAAAGAAGCCGAGGCCTCGGAGGACGAAACTGTTTTCATGTCGCAAAACTTCCGTTGCGACGAATCGGTGATCGATTTCACCAATGCCGTTTGCTCCTATCTGTTCTCCTTCTGCCAAGACAGCATTGGCTATTCCTCTTTCGATGACCTTGGCTTTGCCAAGGGCAAGCCAAACGAGGAGTATCGCTCTGCCGCTGTCGAGCTGACCGTGATCACCAAGGACACGGAGGATGCGGAAGAGGATAGTGAGGAGGAGGAAGAGCATGCTTCCGTTTGGGAGGCAAGGCAGGTCGCCCTCACCATTCGCCATCTGCTCGCTCATGAAAAGAAGGCAGACGGCACACCCTTCCGCCCCGGTGACATTGCCATTCTGTACCGTTCCCACAGCAAGGCCGCCATTCTCACCCCCATTTTGGAGGAATACGGCATTCCGTATGCAGGCGGTAAGGGAAACACCTATTTTGAAAATGCAGAGGTTGCGTTGGTGCTGTGTGTTCTCAATGCCATCGACAATCCTCATCGAGATATTTACCTTTCGGGCATGCTCCGCTCCCCGCTGTTCGGCTTTACGATGGATGACCTGGTAATCCTTCGCCGTGCGGGCGAGCCTGCCTTCTCGGTTTATGACTGCGTGGAAGCATATGCCAAAGCGGACAACGCCCTTGGCGGCAAGTGCCAAACGGTTTGCGACGTACTGTCGGCGTGGCGTGACGCCTCGCTCTCCGTCTCTGTGGATAAGCTCCTGCGCTATCTGTTCACCACCGAGCAGTTCCGCCGTACCTCACTGCCAAGCTCCCCGCACGTGCTTCGCTTGTACGACTATGCCCGTCGCTTTGAGGCGGGAAGCTATCGGGGACTGTTTCAATTCATTGAATACCTGCGCCGTGTGATCGATGCGGGCGTTGCCCTTGAGAGCGATACGGCAGAGCTGAGAGACGATTGCGTTAACCTGCTCACCATTCACCATTCCAAGGGTCTTGAGTTCCCTGCCGTCTTTCTGTTTGCCTCGCACGCCACCTTTGAGAAGCGAAGCCGTGCCGACAGCCTTTTGTTCCATCACGATCTCGGCGTTGCCATGAAGCTTTCCGAGCCTACGGGCTTTGGGCGTGTCAACACCCCCTTGCGTGAGGCCATCCTCGCCACCAAAGCAACAGAGGAGACTGAGGAGCAGATCCGTGTGCTTTACGTGGCACTCACCCGTGCCAGAGAAAGACTGTTCATCACGGGCTACGGGCGCACTACGGCCGAGCGCATTCTGTCCCGTGCCGAAAAGACCGCTTCCTTTGGCGATCGATATTCTCTGCTGCATACCGATTCATATCTGCAATGGATCCTCACAGCCCTCTCGGCCTACGGCGATCCCTCTGCCTTTTGCAAGCTTTGCTTCCTAACGCCTGCCGACATTCGCAAGGCTCTTTCAAGCATGCCGCCGCTTCCCGATGCGGCACGCAAGGAGGAGGACGGAGAAAAGACAGATACAGAGCTTTTGCACCGCTCTCTTGCTTACTCGTACCCCTATTTCCCACTCTCCTCGATTCCCTCAAAGCTATCCGTCTCAAGGCTATCACCCGACACGCTGGACAGCGAAGCGGATGCCGTGGCTCTCTTTGAAGAGGAACCGACAGAGCAGATCCCTGCCTTCTTCTCAGGCAAGGAGCAGGCGGGCAAGATAGCGGCAGAGCGAGGCACGCTGACGCACCTATTCTTGCAGTTCTGCGATTTTGACAGGCTGTCCCGTCTCGGCGTAGCAAGCGAGCTTGACCGCCTGCTATCTAAGCGCTTTCTCCCCTCGCACACACGGGAGATGATCCTTACCGAGGAATTAGAGGCCTTTGCCCGCTCTTCCCTGCTACGTGAGATCCTTTCGGCACAGCAGGTGTTCCGTGAGCAACGCTTTCATATTCTAATGCCCGTTGGCAGCTTTACGCAAAATGAGAAGCTTGGCGAGCTTGTCCGCAACGAGCAGATCGCCGTGCAGGGTGTGATCGACCTTGTCATGCTTGACCGCAACGATGAGCTTGTATTGGTCGATTACAAGACCGACCGCCTATCCGCCGAGGAATGTCGAGACGACCGACTTCTGCACGAAAAAATGCAACAGAAGCACGCCCGCCAGCTATCCTATTACGCCGTGGCGGCCGAAAAGCTCT
>SVTU01000069.1 GCA_015063655.1 Oscillospiraceae bacterium | reverse complement strand
TCCAGGCGCTTCATGGACGATCCGTATACTTTTTCGTCAAATTGTACCATATCTTCCCTCCGTTTTTGTACAATATCGGGTAAACTTTTCTAATTGAATTCAAATAAACCTTTTACCCCAATTTTAATCCATTTTAGCATGATTTTGCACAAATAGCAAGGTGATACCAAAAAATACTTTTGTTAATTTATTATGAACTCTGTGATTTTTTCGACGATCTTTTGCTTTAACTGCCACCCACGCTAAGATAAAGTGAACAATTATTGTCCTATTTTTATTGTTTTTTGTCTTGATATTTTTTTCCGCTTGTCTTATAATGGTAGCAAGAACCGAAAACGGTCAAATCAAAAAGTAAAGGAGCTTGCCATGGCAAAGCAATTGAACGTCGTCGTATGGAATGAATTCCGCCACGAAAAAACAAAGGAAGAGGTCAAGGCTCTCTACCCCAACGGTCTGCATGCCGTTATCAAGGAGTTTTTGGATGAGGACACCACGCTCAACGTACGCCTGGCTGCTCTTGACGATCCCGACCAGGGCTTACCCGACGAGGTGCTAAACCAAACCGACGTGCTGATTTGGTGGGGCCACAAGTCTCACAAGGACGTCAGCGACGAGCTGACGCAAAAGATCCGTGACCGTGTGTTCCTCGGCATGGGCTTTATCGCCCTGCATTCGGGTCACCACTCCAAGCCCTTCCGTGCCATCATCGGTACAAACGGCAATCTCTCGTGGGGACGCAACCAAAAGGAGGTCATATGGAATCTGATGCCCTCTCACCCCATTACAAAAGGCATTCCCGATCACTTTATTCTGGAATCCGAGGAACTGTACAGTGAGCCGTTTTACATTCCTCAGCCCGATGCCCTGCTCTTCGGTGCTTGGTTTGAGGACGGTCACATCTTCCGTGCGGGCGCATGCTTCCATCGGGGAGCGGGCAAGGTATTCTACTTCCAGCCCGGACACGAGACCTGCCGCTCCTTCTTCAATCCCTACGTGCGCACCATCATTCGCAATGCCGTGCATTGGGCCGCTCCCAATGAAACGGGCTACGAGATCACCGACGAGTGCCCTCATCTTTTAGACAAGGTCACGGATGAGTTTTCCAAATAAGCAAACGATTTCATTACATTTTGTTCATTTTCAACAAAGTTTTTTCAATTTCATAAAATTATTGAGAGACTATTTACAATTTTAAATTTGTGTGGTATACTATAGGTGGGGATAACCGTATCCCCACCTATTCTATATTAAGGAGGCTCCACCATGAAACTGACCATCGTAGGAAGACAGCTGAACGTATGGGACGAAATGAAGGCAACCATCGAACAAAAGCTTGCCAAGCTTGACAAGTATTTGGGCGACGATGCCAACGCCACCGTCACGTTATCGGGCAAGCACAATCGCAAATGTCTTGAGATCACCATTTCAGCCTCGGGTGTGCTCTTCCGCAGTGAAGTCGAGGACGAAACCTTCCGTACCGCCTTAGACCGTGCCGTAACTGCCATTGAGCGGCAGATACGTAAAAATAAAACACGCCTCTCACGCAAGCTCCGCTCGGAGGGCTTTGTGCTTCCGCCCTCCGACCTCTACGATGATTTTGAGGAGGAGACCGAGTTCCATATCCGAACCAAGCGTTTCTCCATCAAGCCCATGTCGGTGGAGGAGGCCATCATGCAGATGAACCTTTTGGAGCATGAATTCTTCGTGTTCAAGGACGATAAGACCAACGAGATCAGCGTTGTCTATAAGCGCCGTGACGGCGACTACGGCTTGATCGTAACGGAGGACGAATAATCTTTCCCCAACGGGGACTTTTAAAGCAAAAGCAAACGGGGTGTGGCAGAGCCACACCCCGTTTGTTTTATGATTTGTTTTATGATTAGTTTGCGCCAAAGGTGATCGGAAGGTTGACCACAGCGGCAATGGCCGTGAGCTTCTTCTGATATTCCTTATTGGCTTCCTCGTCCGTAGAGGAGGCAAGCTGCTGCTCCCAACGGGTCTGCAGGGTCTCGGTCAGCTCGGTCTGCTCCGCCTCGCTCAGCTCCTTGCCGATGTTCAACGGGTCATTCGTCGCAGTCTCGCCATCCTTGTAGACGTTCTGCACCAGCGTTTCGGACATAACCTGAGAATCCAGCATACGGTCAACGTATTCGGTTGCCGTGATACCCGTTGCACTGTCCTCACCGAAGGTGGCCTTCGAGCCGTCCTTGTTGTCGTTGGCGGCCATGGCAATGCTCATCATATCGTTGATAGCCGTGGATTCCTTTTGATACTGCTCATCGGACATGGGATTTTCGGGATCGTTCTTGGCATCCGACATGTTGCCGAACATATCCGACATCATCTGAGATACGGGAACCGAGCTCTTTTCGGACACACCGTAATTCTTGATCAGCTCAGGCGTGGACATGGTTTGCAGCACCTTAGCGGATTCGGGCGTCATATCCTTCATCAGCGTATTGATCTGCTGGGTGGAATCGGCCTTGTTGGACTTGTTCTCCATCACGGCAATGGTGTTGGAGAGCGAGATCATCAGCACGCTGTAATTCTCCTTTTGCGAGGAATCGGCAATCGAATCGGCAATATCGGTTGCACCCTTAAGGGACAAACCGAGAGACGAGCGCACCTTTTCAGACTGCAGGGTCGCCATCAGCAGATTGCCTGCCGCATCGGGGCCGATGATGGCGCTGCTTGAGAAGGCATCCAGCACAGGACCAAAGCTTGAGATCATCTGCGAAATGTTGGAGGGATCCTCGGTCACGTTGCCGAGCATCACGGATAGTGCGCCGCAAACGCCTGCAAAGCTGTGAGCCTCAGCCTCCTTGTCCTCCACTGCTCCGTTTGCTATGTGAATGGAATCCGAGGTTACCACTACGCTCTTCTTCATAAAGTCCTCGGCCGTGCCAAGGGCCATCACGTCGGTCTTGGCATAGAAGCTGCGCATATCGTCATCCGAGGCGGTATTGCTGCCGTCAAAGGCATCGCACATGGCCGCGGCCATCTTGCGGCATTCCTCGTTGCTTGCCGACATGCCGTAATCCGAGAACAGACGGGCCATCTCATCGGTCAGGATATCCTCAAGCGTAAGCGGGTCGTCTCCCTCGGCCGCAGGGGCGACGGCAGAAGCCTCTTCCAGCTTTTCTACACTCTTCTCATACGCAAGAGCGGAATCCGAAAGAAAATCCGCATAGGCCTTCTCCGCATTCTCATAAGCTCCCAGCTTCTCGGTGATCATCTGCAGGCTAAACTCGGAGATCGCACCGAGCAAGGGAGACAGATGATCGTTCTCCAACAGCTCAAGCGCAATGCCTGAAATCAGCTCCTCATTCGCAAGCAGGGTCTGCATGCCGTTGCCCGACAGCGACGACAGAGTGATTTCCTGCTCGTTCACGTCGGCCACAATGTGAAGCACCGTAGCCACGTCGGTACGCATGGTCTGGCAATCCGAGCCTGCCAGGCAATCCACGAGCGTGGAGGTCAGCACCGTGCTTCCGCCGACAGACGGCAGCGCAACGCCGTGGAAGCTTTCCCCGTTCGCCCAATCCTCATGGGCGGCGTTCACAAGCTCAGCACCCACCGTAGGCAGCATGGTGGTTTTTTCCCAGGCAGTAGCGGCAGAGCGGTAAGCCTCGGCACGCTCCTGTGCCGTCATTTGGCTTCCGCCCACAACGGCCGTTCCCATCTCGCAAACAAAATTTGCCTCACGGGACACGGGCGCTAAGCGTCCGCCTACGGGATACGAGGTCAGCCCTGCATACACCAAGTCTCCGCCAAGCACTGAAACCGTTTTGGTTCCCGCATTGTTGGCGGCGGCATCCGCCACCTTGGCGATCACACCGTCAGAGCCTGCCGTTGCCATCATACCCAATCCGCCGAGCAGCTTCAAGCCGCCAACGAAGGGAAAGGAGATCACAAGGATCACCAGCAAGGCACAGCCCGCATTGCACAGGCGTGCCACCCACGTGCCTCGTGCATGACGGTACTCGGGCAAAGCCTTTTCCTTCTTCTTCTTTTTCTTTTCCTTCTTTGTCACCGTCTCGTCAGCGGTCTCCTCGGCCGCCGTCTCTTCAACAACAGCCTCTATAGCCGCATGCTCTTCCTTGGCCTTGCCGACCTTGTCAAGCCAGCCTGTCACGGTCATGAGCAGTACCTTATTCATAACGGCCTTCACAATAAGGAAGATCACCGTAAAGAATATGGGTACGATCACGGTGGCGATCAGCGCAACGGCGACGTCACCGAGGGACGGAATGTCACCAAGAAATCCCCCAACCGTATCGCCAAGACGGCCCGAAACAAGCTTCACCACAAGCTTGCCGATGCCCCATGAGGACAAAGCCGACAGAGGGATGGAAATCAATGTGGATACCACGATCAAGATCATTCTCGCCAACACGTTCGGTGTATTTCTCTTCTTCGCCTTCAGCAGTCCGACAAGTACGGCAAGTAAGGCAAAAAACAAAAATACCAATGAAAAAATCAAGCTGTACATACTATTCTCCTTCAGTAATATATGGTAGAGAGATCCTTACAGCTTAATCATAAACCTTTTTTCCTCTTTTGTCAAGGCTTTTGGCCGTTTTCGTTTCATTAGCCCCCTCACACAAAAACGGGATTGACAAAAACGGAGAAAAGAGGTATAATGAAGCGAAAAAGGCAAAGGAGATATATCATGCAGATCTTGATCGCATACACGTCAAAAACAGGAACGACCGCTACGTGCGCCGCTATGCTGAAGGATGCCCTTGCATCCTCTCACGGCGTCACGCTCTGTGATGCGGGCAAGGAAACGATCCCCGCCCCCTCGGGCTTTGATGCCGTGATCTTAGGCTCCTCGGTGCGCATGGAACGGGTCTCAAAGCCCATCCGTCAGTATATCGCTCGCCATACCGATGCGCTCAACGCCATGCCCTGCGCCGTCTTTCTCTGCTGTGGCTTCCCCGACCGCTTTGACGACTACGTGCATGACGGTATCCCCCGCACGCTGATCCCTTCCCTCGGCTTTCATTGCTTTGGCGGTGAGCTTGACCCCAAAAAAGCACACGGCATCGATCGCCTGCTTCTGCGTAGCATTCGCAACAGCATTCGGGAGCATGATTTTGAGGACGGCTTTTATGAGGGCTCTTTGCCCAATATTCTTCCCGAGGCCATCACCCGCCTTGCCGACCGTCTGTGCGGCCGCTGACCTCTTCCACAGCGTTTTTACACGCCACAGTAAGCAAAATAATTTCAAAAAAGTCCTTGACATTCCCGTCAATCTGTGATATGATATACGGGTAGCGCAAGCTTGACCCACTAGCTCAGATGGTAGAGCACTTGACTTTTAATCAAGGGGTCCGGAGTTCGAGTCTCCGGTGGGTCACCAAAGGGGCTGTCTCAATTTTGCATTTGAGACGGCTCCTTTTGTTTTTCTCTTGCAGAATACTCTGTGATATGCTATAATGGAATTGAAAGACAGACGCATCAACAACAAACACGAAAAGGAGACCTCACCATGAAAAAAATAGTACCCGTTCTTCTCGCCTTATGTTTGCTTTTGATTCCCACAACACAGCTGATTTCCTGTCGGCATGCCTGCGAGTTTCTTGACACGTGGAGCTATGACGATGAGCATCACTGGCATCCCTGCTACAAGAAGGGATGTACCAAAAAGCATGAAAAGCTGGAGCATTTCTGGGGAAATCCCATTACGCTACTGGAGGCAACGCAAGCAGAAGAGGGCGTACAGGAAATTCCCTGCACGATCTGTGACTATAGCAGAAAGGAGCCCTTGGGCTTTACAGGACTGACACAGGAGCAATGGGAGAGCTTCTTCCATATGTCATCATTAGAAAACGTGTACATCCGTGAGGCATCGTCTGTCACAGCAAACGGAGCGGTCACCGAAACGGTTACGGAATATTGGATCACCAAGGATTCACTCTCCGTTACCGTAACGTTAGGTGGACAGAGTCAAAGCAACACAACCGCAGATCCTTCGACCATAGGCACAACGTGCCATTCACTGATTGAGGCCTTGGCGGGCATTGCGCAATACGAGCACTTCAAGTACAATCCCCGTGAAAAGGTATACATTTTGAAGAAGGGCAGCAAAATCACCGTTCCTTCGTTAAACGTTTACTCACGTGACGTTACCATTACCTTTGACGATGCAAACAGGCTAAGCGGTATTGCTTACGGAGCAGAAAACACGGTAGACGGGGTGAAATACGAGATTCGCAACACCATTACCCTGACCGATTACGGCAAGGTAACGGCTCACTAATTGACGTATTTCAAATCTGACCATCCAAAAGAGGGACTGTCTCAAATTTATATTTGAGACAGTCCCTCTTTTTACAAAATCTCCGTGCGCTTATCGGACAAGTCCTCCGCTCCGTCAAAGCCCTCCACGTTCTCAAACACGAGATCACGTGTCGCCCCTACCAGATCCAGTGCGCACCGTCCCCGTCCTCGAACGTTTTTTATGGTGATGCGATAGGTCTCGTCGGGCGTGGAATGCCTATCTCCGTACATATGCGTATCCCCCACACGCACGGCATACCTGCCCCTATCCATATGCGGAGAAGTCTGTGAGGTGTCGGTCACCCCATCCACCAGAATATCATGCAAGGGTATTCCGCCCTGATTGAGCAGGCGGACGTTGGTGCAATAGGCGGAGGAGGCTACATTCTTCACCGTTACGTAGGCAAGGTCGGGCGCAAGACCCTCAACGGAAAACGCTTGCTCCAAGCGGCCGTTGAGCGCCGTAAGAGCCACGGTGTCATCCTCGGTAAAGCCCGTGATATTTTCAATCACGATATCGTGACAGCCCTGACGAAGGTCAATGCCGTCCGAATTTTTCACCAGCACCTCCGCATACTTATCCCTCTTCAAGCCGTGATACCGCACGCCGTTTTCGTCCACACCCACGTCGCAGGAGCAAAAATCCAAATTGCCGAGGTAGCCGTTGGCACAGTAGACGAAATTGAATGCCCACCAACGCTGATTGCGGCAATGCAAGCCCGTGATGCGGAAGCCGTCTACGTTGGTAAACAGAAGCAGATTGTTCTTCCAAATGGGGGGCATACCGTCAAGAAGCTGTGTCTTTTCGGACAGCCCGTTATACTCACCGCCGTCAAGGATCGCCTCACCCTTGCCGATTATGGTCATATTTCGGTCTGTTCCCTGCACCGTTTTTCCAAGCTCCGTGCCGTGATGCTCATTGACGAACATATTGCAAAACACACCGTCGGCCATACGAAGGTGGCAGTCGGCAAGCACAAGCGTAAAGTTGCTTGGGATGCGGATCTCCCGATCGACCGTATAGCGGCCGCTCACCGTCACCGTGCGGCTGCCGTCACGCACCGCCCTTGCGATCTGTTCGGTTATATAGGCTGAGCCATTCGCCAAAAACGTCTTTTCCATTTGATACACCTCTTTTTCCGTATGTCTCCCAAGGGAGCATCTTCATTGTATCACACCCCGCCTCTTTGTCAATACGTTTTATTAAGAAACTTTTTCGAAATCATACCATGTCTTTCTGCCCCTCATCGACTTCCTGTTGCCATGAGGGTCTTTCCTTTCGAACGGCTATGACCGCATCTATGTTGTCGATAATGAACTGTTGTGCCTCCCGCGACAGATATACGACAGGTGTTTTTCTGCCATATTGCTCCCACATTTGCAAAACGATTCCGATCGACTCACCCACGTCCGTCGGGAAGAGCTTTTGCTTTCCGCCGTCCCACATGCGCCACTCAAGCATGCCAATATCCAATAGCCAATACTTGATCTTCCGAGACGGAAGCTTTTCTATT
>SVTU01000068.1 GCA_015063655.1 Oscillospiraceae bacterium | reverse complement strand
CGAGGCAATCGATACGCTGTACCGAAGCGAGGTCATACCCGCCGTCAGCGAAGGGCTGTGCGGCTCGGTCTATACCCAGCTGAGTGACGTAGAGGATGAGACCAACGGCCTGCTGACCTATGACAGGCAGGTGCTCAAGGTAGATGAGGAGCGCATGCGAAGCATCGCCATGGCACTTCAACAGGCAATCAAGGAATAACGCAAGAGGCTGTCTCAAATGCAAATTTGAGACAGCCTCTTGCTCTCTTAGCGGCGACCTTGCTGACGATAGGCATGTGGCGTCATGCCATAGCGGCGGCAGAACTGCTGATGAAAATAGGAACGGTTCTCGTATCCCACCTGCTCGATCACTTGCTCCACCGTGCAGGATGTGCCTCTGAGAAGCTCGCCCGCCACCGTAAAGCGGTGATCGCTGAGCAGGGTCTTGAAGGTAGTTCCCATATGCGAGCGGATCCAACGGCACAGATACGGCGAGGAAAAACCAAGCTGTGCCGCCGCCTCGCTCAGCGTTGCCGTTCGGTACGAGGTGCGGATATAGGACATCAGCTGCTTTTGTATGGTTTGCGCATACGCATCGCTTCGGTGATACTGCGCATCGGGCACGGCGGACAGATAGCAAAACAAAAGCCCCAGAGATTCCCTCAGCACAAACGGCTCGTTCATATGACCGCTGACAATGGAATACGAAATGCTCTCCATCAGATTTTCAATAGGCAAGATCCCCTTGGTGTGATAGACCGTGTAGGTATCCTCTCCCTCGCCAAGCAGATCGTCAAGCAGGCTTTCGGGCAACAAAAGCCCTTCCCTCAGGCGGGGCAACAGCGAGGCAAAGAAATCGGTGGGAATGATCAGGTTGACTCCCACGTCCTGCTCCTCGGTCGGCTCAATGGCATGGCGTGCCGCCCTGCCGAGCAACAGAATATCTCCCTCACGAAGCACCACCGTCTCACTGCCCAGCACGTGGCGGATACTGCCTCCGCAAACGTACATCATTTCAATATAATCATGCGTATGGGGCGGGAAGGCATCAAAACGACCGTGTACACTGGCATAAACGGAAGGCACGCCCGTCTGCCCCGTGGACAGCTCGGCCATGTGGCGCATTTGAATATGTAACTTTCTAGGCTCTGTACCGCTCACGCTTTGATAGCGCTCTAAGGATATCTCCTTAAGCCGACGCAGCAGCATGGCATTCATGCGCATCCCCCCTTTTTTCTCATTATATCTCTTTTTTATCCTTTTTTCAAGAACATTAGGATAAATTACGATACTTTTTTTGTAAAATCTCGTTCTTTTCGCCCACGGCTTTCTGTGATACAATAAAAACAGAAGCCATCATGGTGCTTTAGCACAGAAGGGAGAAGCCATATGAAAACCGTATATTATCTCGCCGTTGATATCGGCGCCTCCAGCGGCAGACACGTCCTTGCGTGGGTCAAGGACGGCAGACTCTGCACCGAGGAGGTCTACCGCTTCCCGAACGGCCTTGTGGACAGAGACGGCACGCTTTGCTGGGATCACGAGGCGCTGGCAAGCCACGTCATCGAGGGCATGAAGCAATGCGCTACCAAGGGTATGATCCCGTCATACATGGGTATCGATACGTGGGGCGTTGACTTTGTTTTGCTGGACGGAGACGACCGTCTGCTCGGCAACGCTGTGGGCTACCGAGACAGCCGCACAGAGGGCATGGACAGCGTGCTGTGCCAAACCCTCACCGAAGAGGAGCTTTACGCCCGCACGGGCATTCAAAAGCAACCCTACAACACGGTATATCAGCTTCTCGCCCTGCAGCGTCAGCACCCCGAGCAGCTGCGCAAGGCCCGCGCGCTTCTGATGATGCCCGACTATCTCAATTTTGTGCTGACGGGCGTTAAGCATCAGGAATATACCAACGCCACCACCGCACAGCTCGTCAACCTCGCCACCGAGGATTGGGACCGTGAGCTGATACGCCGCCTCGGCCTCCCCGAGGAGCTGTTTGGCACGCTCTCCCTGCCCGGGCAGAGCGTTGGCACGCTTCGCCCCGAAATCAGGGAGCGTATCGGCTACGATCTGCAGGTTCTGCACCCCGCCTCGCACGATACAGGCTCGGCGGTGCTGGCCGTGCCAACCAACTCCGACAATATCGCCTACATCAGCTCGGGCACGTGGTCGCTCATGGGCGTGGAAAGCTCCGCTCCCATCGCCACCCCCGAGGCTCGCGCCTGTAACTTCACCAACGAGGGCGGTTACGGCAAGCGTTACCGCTTCTTAAAGAACATCATGGGGCTTTGGCTGATCCAGTCGGTTCGCCGTGAGCTTGGCCCGTCGTACAGCTTCGACGATCTGTGCCGTATGGCCAAGGAGCATGAGAACACAGCCCACCGCCTCAACGTCAACGATCCCGCCTTCCTCATGCCCAAGAGCATGATCGGGGCGATCCGCACGCACTGCGGCGACGAAAGCATGCCCATCGGTGAGGTGCTTGCCGTAGTGTATGCGGGACTGGCACAGTGCTACGCCGACACCCTGCACGAGCTCGCAGGCATGACGGGCCAAATGCCCGATGCCCTGCACATCATCGGCGGCGGCAGTAAGGACGGCTACCTCAACGAGCTGACCGCCCGTGCCTGCGGCATTCCCGTCTACACGGGTCCCACAGAGGCCACGGCTCTTGGCAACATT
Organism: Oscillospiraceae bacterium; assembly: GCA_015063655.1. Classification (GTDB taxonomy): domain Bacteria; phylum Bacillota; class Clostridia; order Oscillospirales; family CAG-272; genus HGM12713. The sequence continues at coordinate 5,154 of SVTU01000068.1, read as the reverse complement.
CTCTCACAAATGATCGCCACGGGCGTATTCGCCACCGTGGCCGAGGCACGCACGTGCGTGTTTGACTCGTTTGGCGTCAAGCGTGTTGACCCATCACAAGCATAATGAAAAGGAGTACAAAGCATGAAACAGTCATATCTTTTGGCCAAGGAGGCCTACGCAAGCATCGGTATCGATACCGACAAGGTCATTCGGGAGCTTCGCGAGATTCCCATTTCCCTGCACTGCTGGCAGGGCGACGACGTAACGGGCTTTGACCACGAGGGGGCTCTGACGGGTGGTATTCAGGTCACGGGCAACTACCCCGGCAAGGCTCGCACCCCCGAGGAGCTGATGGCGGACCTTGACAAGGTCTTTTCCCTCAACGGCGGATGCCATAAGCTCAATCTGCACGCCTGCTACGCCATTTTCGAGCAGGGTGAGTATGCCGACAGAGACGCTCTTCTTCCCCGTCACTTTGCCCCCTGGGTCGCCTTTGCCAAGGCACGGGGCATGGGCATTGATTTCAACCCCACCTTCTTCTCACATCCCAAGGCCTCGGCCTACACGCTGACAAGCCCCGACGAGGAGATACGTGCCTTTTGGGTACGCCACGGCATCGCCTGCCTGCGCATTGCCGAATATTTTGCCGATGAAACGGGCATGCCCTGTGTGATGAATATTTGGATTCCCGACGGTCTTAAGGACATTCCCGCCGACCGCCACGGTCCCCGTGCCCGCTACATGCAATCCCTCGATGAGATCCTCGGTGCGGGCTATGACCGAGAGAAGGTCTACGTATGCCTTGAATCCAAGGTGTTCGGCATCGGCCTTGAGTCCTACACGGCAGGCTCGGCGGAATTTACGCTTGGCTACGCCCTCAGCCGCGGCATCGTGCCGCTGATGGACAACGGGCATTATCACCCCACCGAAATGGTTTCGGATAAGATCTCCTCTATGCTGCTTCTCTCGAAAAAGCTGGCGCTTCACGTCACCCGTGCCGTGCGCTGGGACAGTGACCACGTGGTGCGCCTGGACGATGAAACACGGGAGATCGCCAAGGAGATCGTGGCAAGCGGACGCATCGGCGACATTGCTCTCGCCCTTGATTACTTCGACGGAAGCCTCAACCGTATCGGTGCCTGGAGCATCGGTCTGCGCTCCTTCCGCCGTGCGCTGCTCATTGCCATGCTCACGCCTCACGAGCAGCTAAAGCAGCTGCAGAACGAGGGCAGCTTCACCAAGCTGATGATGCTGGAGGAGGAGTATAAGGCTCTTCCCTGGGGTGCTGTTTGGGAGGAATATTGCCGTGTCTGCGGTGTGCGCGGCAGCGATTGGTACGAGGAGGTCGAGTCCTACGAGGCTGAGGTCTTATCCATGAGACGCTGATCGTTTTTCTGCTATTGCGGGCAACTTTCTCTTTCTTTTTAGAATATTCATCAACGCTCTTTACGCTCAGGTCAAAATGTGATATAATGGGGTGAAACCTCAAACAAAAGGAGAAACGGTATGAAATTGTATGGAAGCACGTACGAGGGTGCTTGTGCCTGCGGCAAGGTACATAAGGCCGAAACCGAGCTGTGCATTGTGGAGGCAGGCTGTTTAGGACGGCTTGACACCTATCTTTCGGAGAACGGCTTTTCGGGTCGAGGCGTTGCCATTTTTGACGACAATACGTATGAGGCGACGAAGGCCTACGCCCCCATCGGTGCCGAGCAGATCGTGCTGCCCGCCAAGGGCTTACACGGAGACGATCATGCAGTTGCCTTGGCAGAGCAGGCCTTGTCTGACCTTGGCGCATGCGATTACCTGATCGCTGTGGGCGGCGGTACCATTCACGATATCACCCGCTTTTGTGCCTTTCGCCGCGGCATTCCCTTTGTGTCTGTCCCCACGGCAGCCAGTGCCGACGGCTTCTGCTCCTCGGTGGTGGCTCTGACCTTTGACGGCTTTAAGAATTCTCTCACCACCGTTGCCCCCCGTCTTGTGGTGGCTGATCTTAACGTGATCGCCAACGCTCCCTTTTATCTGACCTGCTCGGGTGTGGGCGACATGATCGGAAAATACAATGCCCTTGCCGAATGGCGCATGTCGCATATTCTGACGGGCGAGGTCGTATGTGAGCGCATCTACGAGCTGACACGAAAGGCAACCGATGCGGTGCTGGAGAGTGCCGACGGACTTGTGAGCAAAGATATGAACGCCTTTGCCAATCTGATGTGCGGTCTGCTTCTCTCGGGTATGGCCATGCAGCTGTTGGGACATTCCCGTTGCGCCTCGGGTGCTGAGCATCATATATCGCATCTGATCGAAATGCACACGCCTGCTCTCAACTATCCCACCACGGCACTGCACGGTGAGTCGGTGGGTGTGGGCATGCTGCTGGCGGTGGCGGAATACCACCGTATGGCGGGCGATCCTGCACTTCGATGGGGTGATTATCCCATCGTGACGGAGAAGGAGCTTATCTCGGTGTTTGGCGAGCGGATCGCTCCGCTTGTGATCAAGGGCAAGGGAGAGGATGCCTACGGCTATTTGACGGGGGAGCATATTGCCGCCTGCTGGCCTGCTATGAGGGCTGTGATCGCCGAGCTTCCCACAGTCGAGGCATTGCTGCCCGTCTACCGCAAGCTGGGCATGAAGCAAACGCTCTCCGATCTCGGTGTTCCCGAGACGGAAAAAGAGCGTGTGTTTGCCTATTCCCCCATGGTAAGTAATCGTTTGACGCTGATGCGCTTGCGCAGAGCTATTCGGATAGGAGAAGGAAACGGCATGACGGTGTATACGAAACGAGGAGAGCTGGCACGCAGCTATTTTAAAGAGGGCTATAACTGCGCACAGTCGGTGGCGCTTGCCTTTGCCGATCTTGTTGGCCTTGAGAAGACTACCCTGCTTCGCCTTGCCTCGCCCTTTGGCGGCGGCATGGGTCGCATGCGTGAGGTCTGTGGGGCTGTGAGCGGTGCGCTGATGATCGAGGGGCTGTTGTGCGGCTATGACTGCGCTGAGGACGGCGAAGCCAAAATGCGGGTGTATGCCGAGGTACGGCAGCTTGCCGATGCCTTCCGTGCAGAGAACGGCAGCATCATTTGCCGAGAGCTTTTGGAGGACGTGCCACACACCGACGGGCCTTGCCCCGAGGCACGCACGGCGGCTTATTATCACAAACGGCCGTGTGCCGAGCTTGTGGCCGTGTCGGCATCGATCTTGGAGACTTCCCTCAAGGAAAAGGGGCTACTGTGATAAGCAAAGGGGGCTAAATCGTTTGGATTTAGCCCTCTTTTTTTAGTCGCGCTCGATGCGCTCTCGGGAGCGGAACAAAAGCGAGATACACCACAGTCCCGCCAAGGCGACCACGGCAAAAATAATGCGTGCCGCCACCGTATCCGAGCCACCGCAGATCCATCCCACAATATCAAATTGGAAAACGCCGATGCTTCCCCAATTGATGGCACCGAGAATGGTAAGGATCAGGGCAATTCTATCTATGATCATACGATGATCCTCCTTTTTGAACACGTAGGTTCCTTCTTATTGTTCGAGCGTATCGTTTAGCTTACTCATGGTATTTTATGGTCGAAAAAAATATGGCAATATTTGTCAAACAAGAGCGGTTTTGCTTGACAAGTCTGATCAGATATGGTATGCTTAAGGGAGAGGAAAGGAGGGACGGATATGAAGATCAAAACCGTAAACAAGACCTATGATGAAGTGATGGCATTGCCTCGCCCCAAGCACCAAAGACCCGTTCGTCCCAATATACTGTTCAGAACCCTGATTCGGCTGTTGAGCATCGGCGACATGCTCAGCACCCGCTTTACCTACCGCATGGACGAGGACGGCATGCCCGATGAGCCGTGCTTGATTTTGATGAATCACTCCAGCTTTATTGATCTGAAGATCGCCTCCCGCATTTTGTATCCCAAGCCGTACGGCATCGTTTGCACGTCGGACGGTATGATAGGCAAGTCGTGGCTGATGCGCAGGATCGGATGTATTCCCACACAAAAATACGTGACGGATCTTTCGCTGATCCGTGACATGAAATATGCACTTGACGAAAAGAAGATGAGCGTGCTGATGTATCCCGAGGCGGGCTACAGCATGGACGGCTGTGCCACCGCACTGCCCGACCATCTGGGTGGTCTTGTCAAGCTTCTCAAGGTTCCCGTGGTGATGATCACCACGTACGGGGCGTTTGCCCGTGATCCGCTTTACAACGGCTTGCAAAACCGACGTGTCAAGGTCAGCGCCGACGTGCGCTGCTTGGTTCGCCGTGATCAGCTTGATGCTCTTTCGGCCGAGGAGATCCAAGCTCGGCTTCATGATGCCTTTACCTTTGACAGCTTTCAGTGGCAAAGCGACAACCAAATTCAGATCACCGAGTCCTTCCGTGCAGACGGACTTGAGCGGATCTTGTATAAGTGTGCCTCGTGCGGGGCGGAAGGATACATGGAGGGCAAGGGCGAGCTGCTGACCTGCCACGCCTGCGGTAAGCAGTACCGTATGGATGTTCTGGGACGCCTGCAGGCCCTTGACGGAAAGACCGAATATCCTCACATCCCCACGTGGTATCGCTGGGAGCGTGCTTGTGTGCGGCAGGAGCTTGAAAACGGAACGTACGGGCTTGACACGGCGGTGGATATCGGCATGACGGTGGATTACAAGGCCTTGTACCTGGTGGGCGGCGGACGCCTTGTGCATGACGCGAGTGGCTTTGTTTTAACGCTGGATGACGGCCGAGTGGTGTATGCTCAAAAGCCCCAGGCCTCGTACGGCCTTAATTCGGATTATTTTTGGTATGAGATCGGGGACATGATCGGCATCGGCAATCGCGATGCGCTCTTCTATTGCTTCCCCAAGCAAAAGGGCGTGGTTACCAAGACACGCCTTGCCGCCGAGGAATTGTATAAAATGACGCTTTTGCGCAAGGTCAGACGGTGACGGTGCCATCGTCTGCAAACACACAGAGGCTGTCGCGATTTGCGACAGCCTCTGTGTGTTTTTTCAATTTCTCTTTTTCACCGCACCCTTGGGAAGACGCTCGTGCAGACCGCTGCCAAAGGGGTATTGCTCGGCGGTGGCAAGCATATCGGCAATGACCTCGGCAGGTCTTGCGGCGTTGAATACGGCAGAGCCTGCCACGATGACGTTGGCGCCTGCCTCGGTGACAAGCTT
>SVTU01000067.1 GCA_015063655.1 Oscillospiraceae bacterium | reverse complement strand
CCGCCTGCGGGAAGCTGTGAGAGCACCTTGTCTCCCGTGCCGACAACCTGATATTGAATTCCCCTTTGCTCCAAGCTGTTCTTGGCGGCATTGACGGTCCAATTTCGGTAATTGGCCAGCGTTACGGTCTTCTTCTCGGTGTTGGTGGTTGCCACGCCGTAATACGGCAGAATGTTCTCAAGGGCGTCCGCAATATAGGGAGCGGCCACCGTGCTTCCGTACAAAACGCCCTCGGTCGGCTCGTCGACGATAATGACGATGGCGATCTCGGGGTCCTCTGCGGGTGCATAGGCAACACACGAGCAAATATATTTTTCACTCACGGCAAATTGGTCTATCGTTCCCTTGAACTGACATACCGTACAGGCGTAGTAAACGGTCTCATTCACCGTTTCCTTCCATGCGCCCGCGTTGCCGCAGCGAGGACATTCTCTTTCCTTTTTCTCGGAAGTACCCGTCTTGGCGGCTACGGTATAGCCGTCGACGTAGGCATTTTTCGCACCGCCGTCAGTGGAAACGCCCTCCTCCAAAACACGTGACAGTGTCTCTGACACCTCTTGGCTGATGACGGTCCGTCTGACCTCAGGCTCACGGGAATATACCACGTTGCCCGCATGGTCGGTAACCGACGATACAATATACGGTGTCATCAACTTACCGCCGTTGGCCACGGCCGAAATGGCCGTCAGCTGTTGGATGGGGGTGACGTTAAAGTTCTGACCGAAGGCGTAGATGGCCAGGTCAAGCTCGGAGATCTCAGAGGCAATGATACTATTCCCCTCTCCCGGCAGATCTATGCCCGTATTCTCACGGTAGCCGAAGGATTTCACGTACTGTAAAAACTGCTCCTCGCCCACACGCAGGCCTGCCGTCATAAACCACACGTTACAGGATTGCTGTAAGCCCTGCGTAAAGGTGAGCAGACCGTGACCCTGCCTCTTGTGGCAGTGGATGGTGCGGCCAAGCACCTGCTTGCTTCCTCCGCAATTCACGGTCTCAAGAAGCTGTACCCGCTGATCCTCCAATGCCATAGACGAGGTGATGATCTTAAAGGTAGAACCGGGAATATAGCTCTCGGTGATCGCCTTGTTAGACCACATCTTCATCAACAGCTCTCGGTTCAGTGCGGCATATTCCTCTGTGCCCGCCGCATACTCACTGGTATTCAGAATGCCCAATGACAGTGCATCCAGCTGTGAGGGGTTATTGAGATCGAAGGAAGACGAGGTGGCCATGCCCAGGATGGCACCCGTCTTCACGTTCATCACGATACCGCAGGCACGGTTCTGCGCCGCAGAGTCTGCCGCCGCCTTTTCCACCTGCTCCTGCAGGAAGCTTTGTATCGTGGTATCGATGGTCGTATTTAAATGATAGCCGTCAACCGGCTCGATATAGCTTGTATATTCATACGGCATCTCATTGCCATAGGAATCCCGTGCGTTAATGTAATACCCGTTCACGCCCTTGAGGTACTTGTCGTACTGATACTCCAAGCCGTACAGGCCGTTTCCGTCAGCACCCGTAAAGCCGATCATGTGTGCGCCGAGCGCTCCGCCCGGGTAGTAGCGTGTGCTTTGTGCCTCCAGATACACCATGTCGTGCAGACCGTAATCATCGATAAAGCGTCTGACCTCGTCGGCCTTCGCCTCATCGACCTTCGGCTTGATGGTGCGGTCGAGATATTCGGTATAATGCACCGCCTGCTTGTATACGTCCTCATACGAAACGCCAAGCAAGGCTGAAAGTCCGTTGGCGATCTCCTCGGCATAATGGCGATTGGCTCCGTCGCCCAGCTCATTCTGTGCCGATTCAATACCCGAGGGCGAGATAAACACACGGTAGGTGGTAATATTGGTGGCAAGCACGTTGCCGTTCACGTCGTATATTTTGCCTCGGTCGGCCGTAACGGCACTCTCCGTGGTCATCTGATTGAGAACCTTGGACTGATATTTTTCAAAGTCTACCGTCTGAATCAGCAGAATACGAAGCAAAAGCGCCCCGAACACCGCAAACATACCAACCCCGAGGATGGTAGATCGCCTCAAGGCGCTTTTGTGAATACCCATGCGTTTCATGTGACGACTCCTTCCCATCCGTCGGATGCTTTTCAATAGTGTATTGTATGAGAGGTCACACGGCTTTATTCGTCAATCGAGACGGATGCCGAAGGCACTGAGCAAGGCCGCAATGCCCACGTTTTTTTCTTCCTGCTCGTAAAATTCGATCACCTCGTCATCGCCGACCTCAATGTACTCACCCTCGGCAAATTCCTTGTTGATCATACCAAGGCTCTTGGCCTCGGCTTCAATATCCTGAATGTTATACTTCAAGTCAAGCTTACTTTGCAGCTCGGTTTGCTGTGCCTCAAGACGGGCGATCTCGCTGTTCAGTGCTCCTACCTCACCGCTTGCACTTCCGATCATAACAGAACCGCTCACGATAAGGCCGAGAGACAAGGCAAAGGCAGCCACACTGCCCATAGCGGCAGTTGGCAGGCGGAAGCGTCCGCCCTCTGTGCGCCCCTCCCTGATCTCAGCGGGAAACCATTTCTTTACGAACGTCTCAAGGCGCGATGCTAAATGACCCTCCTTTGCGGATGCTTCCGCTGTGGTCACGGCGCCGCCTCGAGCGTTGCCGCTTCGTCTGGTGAGCGCACCGTTTTCCGCTTGCTCTCCCTTAGCCTCCATGGCCTTTTGCTTGGCAGACACCAAGGCAGAGGGCATGTTGAAGGTACGTCTGTTGCGGAAGTAGCGGACAAAGTCATCGGAGGTCATATATTTACTGCCGTTGTATTCACCGCTGCGGTAAGCATCGGTGATACCGCTGCCACGGTGAAAGCTAACGCTTTCCTCACGCTCGGGCAACAGCTTGGCATGCTCGGCATCCTGTGCCGCCGCATTCTTCTGCACGGCAACGCAAAAGCCTCTGCCCGTATAGCGGGCACGAAGCTCCGATATGCAACGCTCGTAGGATTCATTGGAATATCCGACAGCCATGTTTTACCTCCGTATATCATCATTTACGTAATCTCTTTACAGCTTTTCCGCCACACGAAGCTTAGCGCTTCGGGAACGGGGATTTTCCTCCAGCTCCTTTTCAGATGGAAGAATGGGCTTGCGGTTGACCTGCTTGAGAGTAGGCTTGTTTCCGCAAACGCACACGGGAAATTCTCTGGGGCACGTACAGCCCTTGGCAAGGGATGCGTACGTCTCCTTAACGATGCGATCCTCCAAGGAATGGAAGCTGATCACAGCGATCCTGCCGCCCGTGTTCATCAGGCTTGCAGCCGCCCGAATGGCAGGCTCTATCACATCAAGCTCACGGTTGACCTCAATGCGGATCGCCTGAAAAGTACGCTTGGCGGGGTGATGACCGCCCTCACGAGCCCCTGCGGGGATCGCACCCTTCACGATATCAGCCAGCCTTGCCGTGGTGCGAATGGGGGCTTCCTGCCGCTCTCGCACGATGGCCGCCGCAATTCTCGGAGAAAACCGCTCCTCTCCGTATTCGTACAAAATTTTCTTTAGTTCCTGCTCGCTATACTCATTCACGACCTGCATAGCTGACAACGAAGCTCTTGTATCCATTCTCATGTCAAGCTCTGCATCGGCACTGTACGCAAAGCCGCGCTCTGCGCAGTCGAGCTGAAAGGAGGAAACGCCCGCATCGATCAGAAAGCCGTCGATCCGCTCAACGCCCAATTCCCTGCAAATACTTGCCAGATTGGAAAAATTATTTCTCACGACCGTCACTCGGTCGGCGTAGAGAGAAAGCCGTTTGCTTGCCGCCTCTATCGCATCGCCGTCTTGATCGATGGCAATCAGTCTACCGCCCTTTGTCAGCCGCTTGGCGATCTCAAGGGAGTGACCGCCTCCGCCTGCCGTGCCGTCCACGTAAATACCGTCGGGACGGATACGCAAGCCCTCTATGCACTCATTCAAAAGCACCGAATAGTGCGAAAACGCTGTTGTATGCTCCATCACAGACCGATCGATTCGAGGATGGCCTTCATATCTGCCAGGTTCTCCTCTTCCACGGTTTGTGCGTAAACCTCTTCAGCCCAGATCTCGGCGTAATTGCCACAGCCCACGACCACAGCTCCCTTTACGATCTGCCCATGCTCCAATAGCGACACAGGAAGCAAAATTCTTCCCTGCGCATCGGGGGTGACCTGTGCGGCGTTGCGGTGCAAGGTACGGAGAATGACCTCAGAGTCCTTGCGGTCCATTTTCAAGATCGGCTCAATGTACTTTTCCCACTCACTCATGGAATACACCTTCAGGCAATGGTCACGGATACTGCGTGCCACCATAAAGGTATCGCCAAGCTCTTCTCTGTGCTTTGCGGGAATAAACAATCGGTTTTTAGGATCAAGATTATGTTTGAATTCGCCCGACAGCATCTTTTTGCCTCCTTCCATGTATATATGTAGGCTTTTTTTGATGGGCCATGTTCAACACTCTTCAACACTTTGCCCCATTTCGCCCCACATCGTGGTGTTATTATTATAAAACAATTGAAATAATACTGCAAGAGGGAAAATAAATTTTTTAAAAAAATCGTTCAGTTTTTTGGTAATTTCCCGAAAAAAACAGTTTTGAAGCCCTTTTTTACCCACTTTTTGGTCAATTCCAACATTGATTTTACATTTATTTACATTTCTTTAATTTTTTGTAAGTCCGAAAGTTAAAAAACAAGGGGCCGCAAGCGGGTTGCGACACCTTCTCTTCTCTTTTTTCACTCGGGTTTGCTTTCTCGACATACCCTTTCCGACACCAATTTTTTTCCGCATAGCACCACGCACTGCCCCCTCTCTCTCCAACCGTCCTCTGCCCTGTCGAACGGCAGGGCTTTGGGGGAGAGAGCGACACGGTGTCGCTCTTGGGAAATAACTCATTCACAAGCGAACGGGCAAGTTTGCAAGCAAACTTGCACCCCTACCCTACAGAGATATATTTCAGATGGGTTGCGGATACACAAAAGGAGCTGTCTCAAATGCGCATTTGAGACAGCTCCCTACTTTTCTTTATGCTCTTATTCCGAAACGATCTCCATGCGCTCGATAACCACAGGCTCTCTCGGTACGTCCTGCATATACCAGCCGTAGTTGCCCGTCTTCACGGATGCGATCTTGTCAAGCACGTCAAAGCCGTCGGTCAGCTTGCCAAAGCCCGCATATTGGGCATCCAGGTGGGGCGCATCCTCATGCATCACAAAGAACTGCGAGGAAGCGGAATCGGGATCGGACGTGCGAGCCATAGACAGCACGCCGCGGGTGTGGCGCAGATCGTTGCTCATAAAGCCGTTGGCAATAAACTCACCCTTGATGGCCTCGGTCTCTCTCTGCTCCATCTGTGCATCGTAGCCACCGCCCTGGATCATAAAGCCACGGATCACACGGTGGAAGATCAGCCCCTCAAAAAAGCCCTTCTCGATCAGTGCCATAAAGTTTGCCACCGTCTTGGGTGCCTTCTCGGGATACAGCTCGGCAGTCATGGTGCCGTAGCCTGCTACGTGAATCTTAATTACGGGATGTGTCATAGTCATTTACCTCTCTTATTATATAAATACCGTTATGATAAGGAAACGCCGTACGCAAGCGAGAAAAGCTCCCGTATGCGGTCGTTTCTTCCTGCCAGATACAAATAGCCAAAGAGTGCCTCCATGCCTGTTGCGACACGGTATTCCGACACGGTTGCCGACCTTGGCGTATTGGTATGCCCTATGTTGCGCCCACGCCGAAAAACAGCCTCTTCCTCGCTTGACAGCAAGGGCAAGATGCGCTCCATCGCCTCTGCCTGCTTGGGCGCACGCACAAAGTCAAGCGACACCGCATTGAGGCGGGCAGACGTGCCAAGCCCCTGCTTCACCAAATATTCTCTCACACAGATCTCCACCACGCTGTCGCCAAGATAGGCGAGAGCCGCTGTAGACACCGTGCAAAGCTCTTTTTCTTCCATCATATATATAACCCTCAAAATACGATCCTGCACACGTCCCGCACACAGCCCTTGATTTCGTCCACGTCGAACAAGGCACCGTGCCCCTGCACGGGGCCATCCGCCACACGGAAGCGCACAGGCATATGCGTTCTGAATTTCTCGATCACCGCCTCGGCGTCCGTCCCCAGCACACCGTTGACGGGACCCGTCATACCGATATCGGTAATATATCCGCTCCCCTTGGGCAAGATCTGCTCGTCCGCCGTTGCCACGTGCGTATGTGTGCCAAACATCACGGCAACTCGCCCGTCAAAATACCGTGACAGTGCGATCTTCTCCGAGGTCGCCTCGGCGTGAATATCCATCACGGCAAAATCATACGCTCCCTGCTCTCTGGCCAGAATGCGATCCACCGTCTCAAAGGGAGAAGCCAACGGCTCCATAAAGGCTGTTCCCTGCACGTTGATGCAAAGCAGCTTGTAGCCGTCGATCGTCAACAGCGTATAGCCTGACCCTGGGGTCAAGGGGGGAAAGTTAGCAGGGCGAATGATGCGCTCGCTGTCCGAGAGCAGCATGCACAGATCCCGTCTGCCGTAGGCGTGATTACCAAGCGTGATGAGATCTGCCCCGCAGTCCCATATGGCCTTGGCATCGGGCACAGACAGCCCGTGAATGTCCGTAGCATTCTCCCCGTTCACGATCACAACGTCTGCCCGATGCTTGTCGCGCACGTGCGAAAGATGGGCACTGAGATACGCAAGCCCCGAAGCACCGACAACGTCTCCAATTGCTAAAATCTTCATATATATCCTTCTATTGCCTGAGGTTTCGGCTCGGTCGGCAAGTCCAAGCACGTACAGTATACCACATATAGACAGAAAAGTCAACCGTATCAGCAAAAGACCAAGCAAAAGAGCGGCTGTCTTAGGCTGCGCTTGAAACAGCCTAAAATAACTGAGGGTGATGCCCCTTTGGCATCACCCTCAAATCTGACAATCTCTTATTTCAGCATGCCGCCTACAAGCTCGGCAGCCTTGGAGAGAGCTTCCTTGACCTTTGTGCGGTCTGCTCCGCCTGCCATGGCGTTGTCGGGGCGTCCGCCGCCCTTACCGCCCGTTACGGCGGCCACAGCACCCACAAGCTTGCCTGCATGCACGCCTGCACCTACGGCATCCTTACCTGCCACAGCCAGGAAATTCAGCTTATCGGAAACGATGGCAAGCACGGCCACCATATCCGAATGAGCGGATTTGATCTCGTCTGCCAAGGCTCTTGCGGCATCCATCTGCATATCGTCCAGCACAGCCACAGCCACACGCACCGAGCCAACCGCAACCGCACTCGAAAGAATGCCGTCAAGCTTCGTGCCTGCCAGCTTGGCGTTAAGCGTCTCAAGCTCACGGCGCAGGCCGTGATTTTCCTCTTGAAGCATGGACGCACGCTTGGCAATATCCATGGGGTTTTGTGCCTTCAGCTCGGCCGCCGTGTCGGCGATCAGCTTCTGACGCTCGGACAGAATGGACAGAACGCCATAGCCCGTTCTCGCCTCGATACGGCGCACGCCTGCGGCAACACTCGACTCGGAGATGATCTTAAACAGACCCACCTTAGCCGTATTGTCCAAATGCGTTCCGCCGCAAAATTCAACGGAATAATCACCCATACGAACCACACGGACGATCTGACCGTACTTTTCTCCAAACAGAGCCATAGCACCCAGCTTCTTAGCCTCGTCAATGGGCATTTCCTTTATATCGATACCGTAACCCATCAGGATCTCGGCATTGACGGCCGCCTCGACGGCGGCAAGCTCCTCTGCCGTCATAGCGGCAAAGTGCGTAAAATCAAAGCGAACGTGATCCTCGGCCACGTACGAGCCCGCCTGCTCCACGTGAGAGCCAAGCACACGGCGCAGAGCCGCCTGCAACAGGTGGCAGGAGGAGTGCGCACGCATAATAGCACGGCGGCGC
>SVTU01000066.1 GCA_015063655.1 Oscillospiraceae bacterium | reverse complement strand
TTTGGAGGCGCCACCCGGAATCGGACCGGGGAATAAAGGTTTTGCAGACCTCTGCCTTACCGCTTGGCTATGGCGCCTTATGAGTCAGCCGTCTGTCTGTGCCTATTGGCGCAGCCCGACGACCTTTATATAATCTGCAACCTTTGTTGCATGATACCGAAAGTTAACGGGCACGATCCTTGTGTGTTCGTGCCCGTTTGGAGCGGATTACGGGGCTCGAACCCGCCACCTCCACCTTGGCAAGGTGGCGCTCTACCAAATGAGCTAAATCCGCATATGGTGCCTCCGGTCGGAATCGAACCAACGACACGGGGATTTTCAGTCCCCTGCTCTACCAACTGAGCTACAGAGGCATACAGCAAGGGCTGTACTTTTTGAATGGCGACCCGGATGGGACTCGAACCCACGACCTCTAGCGTGACAGGCTAGCGTTCTAACCAACTGAACTACCGGGCCATCTGTGGTGGGAACAATAGGGCTCGAACCTATGACCCTCTGCTTGTAAGGCAGATGCTCTCCCAGCTGAGCTATGCTCCCATATCGTCTTGCGGCGACTTGCTTATTATAGCACACCTGTTTTGCTTTGTCAAGCCTTTTTCAAAAAGTTTTTTTATTTTTTTTTGAATCATCCGTGTCGGCATACGGTTCTGCCTTTAACGGGTACATTATAGCACACCTGTTTCCCTTTGTCAAGAGTTTTTTTCTCTTTTTTTGCCAAGAAGAGCCGTGTCATGCACTTCTGAGCTTATCCAACCGCACGTTACGCACGTACAAAATGAGGTCAAACGTAATTTCTGCAAAATTCAAAACGTAAAAGAAAAAGCTCAAATAGAACAGAAATCCCTCGGCATGCATGCCCGTTGCCATCATCCACTTTCTCATAATGCCGAAGGCATAGCCAACCAGCAAAAACACCTCAAAAAACAAGCTCTTGCCCTTAGCCGTACGAGACTTGAGGGATTTCCATATAGAAATGGGCCAAGAAAGGCCAAAGCAAAAAATGGTGATCGCTTCAAACAGATCGATACAAAGAGCAAGGTTCATGGTTTTCTCCTTTTTTGTAAAAACGCTTGACGTTTTCCGTCTGTTATAGTATAATACATTTTATGGTATATGTAAAATGTATATTTTATATCTTTTGTATACGAATTTGATATGGAGCATGCTATGAACATCAGTTACGATTATTACCGCATTTTTTATTACGTGGCCAAGCACGGCAGCTTCACCCATGCGGCACAGGCCTTGTATCTCAACCAGCCCAACCTGACACGGGCGATCAAGACCTTGGAGGCAGAGCTTGCATGCACACTGTTCGTCCGCCATCACAAGGGGGTTAGCCTCACGCCTGCAGGGGAACGCTTGTATTCTCACATTGCCTCCGCTATGGAGCACATTCAAGCGGGAGAGGAAGAATTGGAAAACGAAAAAACGTTGGAAAGCGGTACGCTCTCCATCGGAGCCAGTGAAATTGCCCTGCGTTGCTTTCTTCTCCCCATTCTCAATCAATTTCGCCGTCAGTATCCCGGCATTCGTCTCAAGATCTCCAATCATTCCACCCCTATCGCGATTGCTCGCCTCAAAAGCGAGCTGGTAGACCTTGCCATTATCACAGCCCCCTTGGACGACGACCCCGAAATCATCGCCACCACCGTCAAGAGCTTTTGCGAAATTCCCGTTGCGGGAGAGGCCTTCGGGGAGCTGGCCGCAGGTTCACCGCTATCCCTGCACGAGGTGGCGCAATATCCTATCGTATCTCTGCGCAGCAAGACCTCAACGTATGACTTTTACGTTCGTCTGTTCCAAAAGCACGGCTTAGACTTTGAGGCGGAGGTTGAGGCGGCAACAGCCGACCAGCTTCTGCCGCTCATCCAATACAACCTTGGCATTGGGTTTATTCCCGAGGAGTTTTTAACGGGAACGCCTGCCGACCGTGTGCTTCGCCTTCCGTTGAATATCCCCCATCCCACCCGTGACATCGCCTTGGTCAAAAAGCGTTCAAAGCCCCTTTCTCGCCCCGCCAAGGAGCTGGAGCGCATGATCATATCTCACATATCATAAAAAAGGAGTATTGGATTTAGGCAAGCTTCAGCCTAATTCCAATACTCCCTTTTCGTTATTTGAACATCCTATCGATATCCGATTTATCAAAATATTCCTTGCGGTCGCAGAAGCGGCAGGCCACCTCCAGGCGTTCGCCCTTACCCTCTGCCGCCTGCTCGGCAAGCATCTTGTAAAGCTCCTGCTTACCCAGCGTGATCAGTGCCCGCTCGATGCGCTCCCGTCCGCAATCACAGCGATACGCCACAGGCAATTCATCGAACACGTCATACGGCACGCCCTCCAAGGCTATATCGGCGATAGCCTCGAGGCTGAGTCCTCGGTCAAAGAGACGGGATACATTGGCTAAGGCAGGCACGTTTTTCTCAATGGCACTCACTGTTTCCTCATTGGCAAACGGCAAAAGCTGGATCAGCACGCCCCCCGCCGCACGGCAGGTGCAATCGGTATCCACCAGCACGCCGAGAGCGCACACGGTGGGAATCTGCTCGCTGTTCGCATAATAGGAGGCAATATCCTCGGCGATCTCGCCCGAGCAAAGGGGAATAGAGCCTGTATAGGGCTGATCGGCCCCCGTATCCCGAATGATGGTCAAAAGCCCCTGCCCCACGGCACCGCCCACGTCAAGCTTACCGTTCGATTTGAGCGGAAGCTCCACGTCGGGATTTTGAATATAACCCTTGACGTTTCCGTCGTAATCGCCCACGGCGATCACACGCCCTGCAGGGCCGTCTCCGCCCAGCGTAACGGTGATGCTGTTCTCCTTCTCGCCCAGCATACAGCCCATCATCGAGGTGACCGTCAGCAGGCGTCCCAGCGTCGCCGTGGCGGTAGGTGAGGTACGGTGATAGCGTATGGCGGTATTGACAATCTCGGTGGCATCGATCACGTGGATACGGGCACTGCCGTCACGTGTCATGGCACGCAAAATGGTGGATGGTTTCATATTGGTGTCTTCCTTCTTTTTGTTTCATTTTTTGGCACGGGCCACGATATACCATCGCTCCGCCGTGTCCGTCGGCTCGGCAAGGTCATAATCCCCATAAAAGCCAAGCACCTCAAAGCCACACGCCGTTAGCATGCGCTCAAGCGCTGCTCTTTGATAGCATCGCTCGGTCTGCTCCTCGTCCGAGCGCACGTAGCCATGCTCTGTCTCCTCAAACAGCGACAGGTAGAAGCGGCACAGCCCGCTTGCCTTGTCATACTCGTTTTGCCAACCGCAGTACACAAGCCCGCCATCATCCGTCTCACTCTCCAGAATATAGGCGTTGTCACCGTACACCCGCTCAAACTTATGCGGGGTGTTGACATCAAAGATAAACAGCCCATCGGGGTCTAAGTAAGTATGCACGCAACGAAGGCATGCCGTCACATCCTGCTCCGTCAGCAAATAATTGATGCTGTCAAGGCAGGACACCACCGCCCCCACCGTGCCGTACAGCTCGAAGGAGCGCATGTCCTGGAGCAGGTACAGAATGCCGCCCGCCCCCTTGGCGTACGCCTCTGAGAGCATGTCCTCGCTTCCGTCCACCCCAATCATGTCGTAGCCCCGTGCGGACAGCGTGCGTGTCATGCGCCCCGTGCCGCACCCAAGGTCAAGCACAAGCGACGGCCTTTGCGGCAGAAAGCGGTCAAACACCCGTTCTATGTATGATGCCCACGCCTCATAATCCAGCTCCGCATTGAGCAGATCGTATACGTGGCTGATGGCTCGGTATCCCTCACATCCCATCGTTTTTCCTCATTTCTCCGTTGTGATATAATCAAAAACTCGGTAGACGTCGCCCGCACCCATCACAACGGCAACGTCACCCGCACGCACCTCGCTCTGCAGCATCCGTGCCGCCTGCTCCATCGAGGACGCATAAGAGGCACGCTCGCCGATCGCTTGCGCAAGCATAGCGGAGCTGACACCCAGGGTGTCCGTCTCCCGTGCGGCATAAATATCGGTCAGGATCACCCTGTCCGCCACCGACAGTGCCTCGGCAAAGTCCTCAAGCAAGGCCTTGGTACGGGAGTAGGTATGCGGCTGAAAGACACAGAAGAGGCGGCCGTCCGCCATCGCTCCTGCCCCCTTGAGGGTGGTTGCGATCTCGGTGGGGTGATGCCCGTAATCCTCATACAGCTCGGCACCCCGCACCTTGCCCCGATACTCCATGCGGCGGCGTGCGCCACCGTAATGGGAAAGCCCCTTGGCAATATCCTCGGGAGCAATACCGCACAGGTCGCAGGCGGCGGCGCAGGCCAGCGCATTGTATACCTGATGCTGGCCGCTCACCGACAGCGCCACGTGGCAAAAAGGCTTGCCGTGCTTCACAATATCAAAGGCGTACCGTCCACGCACGGCCTCCAGGCGCACGGCTCGGTAGTCGGCCTGCTCACTTGTCACGCCGAAGCTGACGGCGGTCAGATCAGCGTGCGCCAAGGCCGAGGCGATCTCCCCATCGTCGGCGTTGATGACGGCAAGGCCCTCTCTCCCCACCTTCTCGGCAAACCGCAAAAAAGAGGAATGGATCTGAGCCATGCTGTGAAAATAATCCACGTGATCCATTTCGATGTTCAGGATCACGGCCACCGTGGGGTTGAAATCAAGGAAGGAATCCATATATTCGCAGGCCTCAAACAAAAAGCTGTCCCCGTTGCCGATGCGGTATGCCCCATCCATGATGGAAAGCTCTGCACCCGAAAGCACCGTTGGGTCGCTGCCCGCCTCGATCATCACCTGCGCACACATCGACGTACAGCTGCTCTTTCCGTGCATGCCGCTGATGCCGATCCGCCTGGGGTATGCCATCATCAGGTATCCCATGTAGTCGGCCCGTGAGATGCAGGGCATACCAAGGCGCTTTGCCTCTGCGTATTCGGGGTTATCGGGCGAGATGGCAACGGTATAGACCACGGCGTCATAGGACGACACCGAGGAGGCCTCGTGTCCGTACACCACGCACAGCCCCTGCGCCTCCAAGCGCTCGGTCAGTGCGGTACGCACACGGTCGGAGCCGCCCACGCGCTTGCCCTGCTTGTGCGTAAGCAGGGCGAGCGAGGACATATTGATCCCCCCGATGCCGATAAAAAACACCGAGGAGCAGTTGCGCATCATATCGCCTATACGGCTTGCGCCGTAATGTGTATTTTCGGTTGCCATACCCTACCTTTGCTTGGCCGTAGCCAAGCCCTTTCTTATTACCGATACGTCTTGCCAAACGGTGTTTTGACGCTTTTGTGAAAAACTTTTTATCTTTCTTCACAAAAAACATAAAAAACCGTTGAATAATCATCAAACAGAATAGGTATAATGAAGCATAGAAAGAACGTGCCCGTCACCCTATAGCCGAGGGGGCTTCGCAGTTTTGCGTGAGCAAATATGAGGCAGACACAAAGAGGAAAGACGAAGCAATATACGATGTTGCGAGGATTTTTTCTGTGGCGAATGCAGATATTTACCGCTCAAAACCGTGTAAGTTCGGCTCGCCTCGGCTATTCATCATCAAATCGGAGGTATAAACATGCAGATCACAGACATCAAAGTCAGAAAGCTTTTTGACGAGGGACCGATGAAGGCGGTCGTTTCCGTCACCTTTGACGGACAGCTTGCCGTGCATGATATCAAGGTCATTCACGCCCGTGACAAATTCTTTATCGTGATGCCCTCTCGCAAAAATCCCGACGATACGTACCGTGATATCGTCCACCCCATCAATGCCGAATTCCGCAACCGCCTGGAGGCGGAGGTCATCGCCGCCTACGAGGCAGAGCTTGCCACCGTGGCCGCCAACGCCTACGAGGAGGCAAATCTGTAATCCTTGGCTGTTTCAAGCAAGTCTTGAGACAGCCTTCTTTTATAAATTCCCATGAGAGAGAAGCACCTGTCCGCCCCGTATGTGCAGGATGCCGAAGGACGCCCCACCCGTGCGGGGAGCGCCAAGGCTGCCGGGGTTGAAGGCATACACGGGTGTGCCGTTCGTATCGTACTGCTCGCACCGCTCGTGCGTGTGCCCGAACAGCACGATGTGCGCCCCTCGCCCTCTGGCCGAGGCGATCAGTGCGCCCGTTCCGCCCTTAACGCCGTAGCGATGCCCGTGCGTCACAAGGACAGTATATGCACCGAGATGTAACAGCAGTTCCTCCTGCACCGTCTCGGGATAAAAGAGCGGAATGTAATCGCAGTTGCCTTTCACCGCATGCACAGGGATACCCATGTCCTCCGCACAACGCAGGTCGGCATAGCCGTCGCCAAGAAAAATAATGCCGTCAAGCTCGCTCTGACGCTGTATGGCCTCTCGCAGACGGTCGGCACGCCCGTGCGTATCCGACACCACAAGATAGGTCATACCGTGGCTTCCTCTCGGCAATCCTCGGCTGCGGCGTAGCTGACGCCGCACGGAAGAAGAAAGCGCAGAGAGCGAGGCAAAATATGCATATGTAGGCTGCGCACCTCGGTGATCTCACCGTCAATACAGATGCTCTGAACGCCGTCAAACGTCATATCCACCTCGGAAAGCTTTTGCCATTGCAACAGCTTTTTATTTTTTTCCACAAGGTGCGTTCCCTTTTTATACGACCCCACCAGCGACACAAAGCGGGTACGGGACACGTTGTTAACGAGCAAGGCATCCAGCCTGCCGTCGGCCAGAGCGGCAAGAGGATTGGAATGGAAGCCGCCGCCGCAAAAAGCACCGTTGGCAAAGGTGGTCAAAAGAAAGCGAGCTCGCTTAGGCTCACCGCCGTCCACCGATATCGTCACCTTCACGCCGGGCTTGCGCAAGAGCGTCAGCACCACACCCACCACGTAGGAAAGCTTGTTGGGAACAAAGCGGTTTCGCTTCAATTCCTCTTTTTTCTTCACGACCTCACAATCAAAGCCGATGTTCACCATGTTGACCGCCACCGTATCGTTGCAGGCGATAAGGTCTGCTTCCATCTCGGTGGCATCCAGCTGAGCGCCTACGTCCAAAAACAGGGTGCTATCCGAAAAGTTTCTCACAAAATCATTGCCCGTGCCAACGGGGATCACGCCAACGGACGCATGAGGAAAGCCCACAGCCCCCCTGACCGTCTCGCCAAGCGTGCCGTCTCCGCCGCAGGCGTAAAAACGAAGCGGCTCATCGGGACATGCCGTGCAGATCCTGCGCACAAATTCGGTTGCCTCGCCCACGTGCTCGGTCAGATGGATCTCAACGTCGATCCCTCTTGCCTCGCATGCCTCGTGAATGCTTTTTCGCAGTGCCTCGTGCGCACCGCCCTTCCCTGCAAACGGGTTGATCAAGAAATAGCACTTCATGCTCCTTGCCCTCCTTGCTATAGCCGAAGAGAGCCTCGGCTACTACTCCCTTTAGTATACCACAAACTATGATTTTTGTCTACCCCTTTTCACACGTTGTCATATTCCTGCATATACTGATGCTGAACGAACCAATGAAACGGAGGCTCTATGATGGATATTGACAGACGATCACTCTCTCGGCTGCTATCACTCAACGACCGCCAGCTTGTGCGCATGATCGAGCAGCTGGCAAGTGAAAACGGCATTGATCTTGAAAGCTTCAACGTCAGCACCTCGGACGTGGCGGGCCTGAGGCAAGCACTTGGGAGCATCAGCGACGAGGATCTGAACAGCATTGCCGCACAGTACGAGGCATACCGCCGTCAAAAGAGATAGGGGTGAGAGCGTGAGCGAAGAGAAAAAGGAAGAGAGCAGTCTGCCCCTTGGCGACGTGCTTGGCAAGCTGATGAGCAACCCCGAAGCACTCAAGGGCGTGATGAGCATGCTCGGCTCACTGTCCACCGCACCGACACCGCCCAAAAGCCCCGTGCAGGACACCCCCGCATCGACCGTCTCGCCGCCCGCAGGCGATGCCGCACCCGCCCTGCTCGCCACGCTCTCTCCCCTGCTTGCCAAGGGGAACGGCGAGGCGCGGGAAAACGACTCGCCCCTCGGACGGCGCAACTGCCTGCTGTCCGCTCTCAAGCCGTATCTGAGTGAGGGACGGTGCGAGGCCATC
>SVTU01000065.1 GCA_015063655.1 Oscillospiraceae bacterium | reverse complement strand
AGCGCACGAGTCTTCACAAAAAAATCATACGGGCGATGGGCAAAATCCGTGTACGTTCACAATTTGTTTATAATTATATGGTATACTGTAGAGTGATAATTTGTATCTTTTGGCAAACCCGTTTTCGATACATGCGAATTTTTCGGAAAGGAAGCACTCAACACCATGATCAAAATCGACCATCTGGTAAAAAACTACGGCAACAATTGTGCCGTGGACGACGTCAGCTTTGAGGTCAAAAAGGGTGAGATCGTTGGCCTGCTCGGCCCTAACGGTGCAGGCAAATCCACCACCATGAATATCCTCACGGGGTATCTTTCCGCCACCTCGGGCAGCGTGTCCATTGCAGGCCTTGACGTGCTGGATAACCCCATGGAGGCCAAGAAGCATATCGGCTATCTGCCCGAGCAGCCCCCGCTGTACTTGGATATGACCGTAGAGGAATATCTCATCTTCAATTACAATCTCAAGCATTGCAAGCTCAACCGTGATAAGCACCTGGAGGAGATCTGCGACGTTGTCAAGATCCGTGACGTTTACAAGCGTGTGATCAAAAATCTCTCCAAGGGCTACCGTCAGCGTGTGGGCATTGCGCAGGCTCTCATCGGCAGTCCCGAGGTCATTATTTTCGACGAGCCGACCGTAGGCCTTGATCCCAAGCAGATCATCGAGGTCAGAAACCTCATCCGCACCCTCGGGCGTGACCACACCGTCATTCTCTCCACGCACATTTTGCAGGAGGTGCAGGCGGTATGCGACCGCATCGTGATCATCAACAAGGGTAAGATCGTGGCGGACGAGCTGACCGAGAACATCACCCGTGCGGTAGAGAGCAACCGCCGCTTCCATGCCAAGATCTGCGGCCCGCAGAAGGAGGTCCTCGCCATGCTCAAGCAAAAGCCCGGTATCGTATACGCTGAGCTTTTGGCGGCACGCGACGGCGATGCCTACACCTATCTGATCGAAAGCGAGGTCGGCATCGACATTCGCAAATCCCTGTTCTACGCCCTCGCAGAAAAGAAATGGGCGCTTGTGGGTCTGGAATCGCTCGGCATGAGCCTTGAGGATATCTTCATCACCATCGTGGATCAGACCTCGGGTCAACGCCGCTATGAGCGCAAGGACAACAAGCCCCGCCGCCCCTCTCCTGCCGCAGGCGTTGAGGAGGAGGTTGCCAAGAGCATGGTCAAAAAGGCGAAGAGCGGCTCGGACGAGCTTTCGGGCCTCTTCGGAGACGACGAATAATCCCACATATCAGGAAAGGAGCATATCGGCCTTTGCCGTTGCACGTATATTATGCTTGCCATTTATAAGAAGGAACTGCGTTCCTATTTCATCAACGCCATCGGGTACGTCTTCGTGGGTGCCTTTCTGGTGGCGGCGGCACTCATGTGCTGTTACACCACGCTGATCGCCAAATCCTATGACACAGCGTCCTACTTCAGCATGCTGATCTTCTCGTTTATCATTCTGCTTCCTCTGCTCACCATGAAGCTGTTTGCCGAGGAAAAGAAGCTGCGCACCGAGCAGCTTTTGCTCACCGCTCCCGTCTCCATCTGGGGCATGGTAATGGGCAAATTCCTTGCCGCCCTCACCATCTTTGGCGGCACGCTGCTGGTCTCCTGCCTCAATTTTATTCCGCTTTACGCCATGGCGCATACGGAGAGTGCCGCCGCCAACACCACCATGGAGCATATCGGACCCGTTACGGGCGAGATCGTGGGCTGTCTTGTGGGTGTGTTCCTCATCGGTGCGGCCTTCCTGGCCATCGGTGTGTTTATCTCCTCTCTCACAGAAAACCAGCTGGCGGCCGCCGTGGTGACCGTTTGTGTCATCGTCTTTATGCTGCTGCTCAACGTGGTCAACAATTTCATCAGCGTATATGCCGTTCGCTTTGTGATCGACTGGGTCTGCATCATGAGCCGCTTCAGCAATCTCCAAAACGGTATTTTGGATTGGTCGGCGCTCCTGTATTACGTGTCGATCACGGGTGTATTCCTGCTTTTGACGGTGCGTGTCTATGACAAGCGCCGTTGGGGCTGATGCAGAAAGGACGGTCAAGCAATGAAAAATAAAGCCATTCACAGCCGCAAGCTCCGCTACGGCGGCGTCACGGCCGTGCTGACAGCCGCCATCGTGGCCGCAGTCATCATCGTCAACGTTCTGTTTTCGGCTCTCTCCACCCGCTTCGGCTGGTATATCGACCTCACGCCCGAGCCGATCTATACGCTCTCCGAGGCATGCATCAACGTCATTCGCAACGGAGACGAAAAATTTGAGGACAGCTCCTCCCCCATTGACATGGTGGACAGCATGCGAGAGGCCAACCGTGCCTACAACGAGGAGCACGGGCTCTCTGCGGGCGACGAGGACTACCGAGACGAGAACCTTATGATCGACATCATCTTCTGCGACGATATCGACACGGTGAACGACACGGCAAGCCTTCGCTATATCTACACCACCGCCAAGGATCTGGAGCGTGAGTTCCGTGACCACATCCGTGTGCTGAACTACAACATCATTCGCAACCCCACCTCGGTTTCCGCCTACAAGACGACCTCGGAGTCGGTCATCAGCACCACCGACGTCATCGTCACCTGCGGCACAGAGTTCCGTGTGTACACCCTGCGCTCCTTCTTTGCCTTTGATACGGCAGAGTCGGATACGCCCTGGGCATACAACGGCGAAAAGAAGCTGGCGGCGGGCATTCTGGCCGTCACCCGAGCCGAAACACCCATTGCCGCTCTTCCCATCAACCACGGCGAGAAAATCCCGCAAAGCCTTGTTGGCACGCTCAACGATGCGGGCTACATGGTCATGCCCCTCGACTTCTCCGTCGATGAGCTCCCCGAAAACTGCCGTCTTGTGGTCCTCTATGACCCCGAGACCGACTTTACCGTTTCGGGAGACGTGGACGAGGTGGCCAAGCTTGACAGCTTCCTTGACGGCGACAGCTCTCTGATGGTCTTTGTGGATGCCGATACGCCCTACATGCCCGAGCTTGAGGGCTATCTTGAGGAATGGGGCATCAAATTTGATCGCCACGCCAACGGCAACTATATGCTGGGCGACACGTCGCGGGCTCTGGAGCCCAACGGCCTGACCTTTAAGGGCCAATACGTCGATTACGGTCTTGGTGCCACCATGACCGAATCCCTGCGCAACAACGCCATTCCAAGCCCCGCCATCTTCTCCCGTGCCATGTCGATTTCGCATTCCGACCGCTATGATCTCATTCACTACGTGGATGCCGAGAATTCGGGCATTGAGTTTGACTTTGCTACCTACGAATCCAACGGCGTCTACCGCAACATGTATGACGTCTTCGTCAGCTCGGAAAACGCCGTCGCCTATGCGGGCGGCGCAGTGGTAGACGAGGCAAGCAAAAATCAGCCCTTCCGCCTGATGACCGTCTCCAAGGAGGAGCGCACCACGCAGGAGAGCAATTACGACCTGCTTGAGGAGGCCTCGTACGTCATCGCCTGCGGCTCTACGGCCTTTGCCTCGGACGATTATCTGGAGAATAACAGCTTCGGCAACGGCGACGTTCTGCTCAGCGTGGGCAGAATGGTGGGCCAGGAGCCTGTTCCCACGGGACTGGATCTGATCCCCTTCTCGGATGATACCATCGATACCATCACCACAGCGCAAATGACACGCTACACCGTCATTCTTTCGGTTGTACCCGCTGTTCTTGCCATCGTGGCAGGCACAGTGATCCTGATCAGGAGAAAATACAGATGATAGCCAAGGATAAAAAACATCTCACGCTGATGCAGAAGCGCAAGCGTGCCATCCTTCTGTCGCTTGCGGCGATCGTGCTGTTGGCCGTTACCCTCTTTTTCGTGATGCGGTACGTGGGCAAAAGCACGCCCGTGGTGGACGTTGACGGCACCACCTACTATCTGCGCAACCGCTATGGCACGTACGTGCTGTACGATGCCGAGGGCGAGGAGGTGTACAGAGAAAAGCAATTCGGATATTACGTCACCGAGGCAGGCACGCTCATTGAGCTGGATGCCGAAACGGGTGAATATGAATTCATCGTGCTTGACACCGAGGACAGCGAAACGGTAGGGATCCATACACGCCTTCTGATCTTCCCCACAGCAGAGGAAGAAAACATCATGTCCATCGAGGTCCACAACGGCGAGGGAAGCTTTGTGTTTGGCCGCCGCAACGTGGCCACGGGCGAGTATGACGCCGACTTTCCCTTTGTGATCGAGGAAGCCCCCTTTGCCCCCTATGACCAAGAGCTTTTTGCTCAGCTGTATACGGATGCGGGCTATACCATCTCCACCGAAAAGATCCAAGATCCCATCAAGGACGGAGACGGTGACTTTACGGAATACGGCCTTGTACCCGAGGTGCGCCTCGACGACGAGGGCAACCCCTATGATTACGAGCCTGCT
Source organism: Oscillospiraceae bacterium (assembly GCA_015063655.1). Taxonomy (GTDB): domain Bacteria; phylum Bacillota; class Clostridia; order Oscillospirales; family CAG-272; genus HGM12713. The sequence goes on along the minus strand of SVTU01000065.1, from coordinate 3,711 downwards.
TACTATATCCTCACCACCACAGACGGCGTACGCCATAAGCTACTCATCGGTGACCGATTGGTCACGGGCGGCGGCTATTACGTGCAGTACGTGAAGCTGGCGGGCGATATGGAAAAGCCTCGGGACGCCGTGTACGTGCTGTCGGCCGAGATCGCACGCTCGTTGCTTGTTCCCGTGGAGACCTTCGCCACGGCCAAGATCGTGGAGGGCGTGACCAACGAAAACTATGCCCTTCCCGAAAACTTCATTATTTCCGAGCAAGACCCAAGCGATCCCACCAAAATGAAGGAAACGGTCGCCTTTACGGCTATTCCGCTATCCGAGCGCAAGGGCACTCGCTTTGAAAGCGAGCCGTATCGCTTTATCGGCGGAGAGGTATCCGGCTATGAGCCTCACGTCAATAACATCAGCGCCGCACTGCAAACGCTGATCAGTCCGTCCTTTGTGGGCGTAACACACGTAGCCCCCACCGCCGAGGAGCTGATCGCCTGCAAGCTCGCCGTTCCCAAAACGGGGCCGAACGGAGAGCAGTCGTGCGAGCTTCAGGCTCGCTACAGCATCAGCTTTATCGTAGACGTTACCGACGATGAGTCGGGCGAAACCGTCTCCACCCTGCAAAGCGTTCTCATCAGCGAAAAGAACGAAAACGGCAATTACTATGCGTATTCGATGGTATATGAATACAATCGAAGCACCAAGCATATCGGCGACGTGTACGTGATATATGACACCGTTGTAGAGATCTATCCGCACGGCATGCCCTTTGTGGAAAGAGATACCGAATATTGGATCAATCGCAACCTCATCACCTCTGCCATGGCATTTGCCGAGAGCATCAAGATCAAGACCTCGGACTATGAGGCCACCTTCCTTTTGGACAATGACAATGAGAAGGCCAAGGAAGACCCCTCGAACGCCGAGCTGATCTGCATTTACGGCACAGACTCAGAGGGCAACGAGCTTCGCACCATGCCGCTGTATACCGTCGTCGATACAGCAGGCATTCACTGGCAGATCACCGAGCGAGCCATCCGCATCTTCGATGCCAACGGCAAGGAGGGCAGCATTCGCGAGGGAAGCAGCTACTATGCCGAGAATAAGCTTGGCTACCGTGTTAAGGTGCTTTCGGGCTATATTTCGGGCGATGACGGCTCCAAGATCTACGTGTCCGCCGACTATATCACGGTGAAGGCAGCCGACGGCAGTGAGACCAGGTACGTGCGCTTTGCCACCGACCTGTTCCGTCTGTATTATCAAACGCTGCTCAATTCCACCATTGAGGGCTCGTATGCCATGACGCCCGAGGAGGAGAGCGCCCTGCTTGCAGACGAACAAAAGAAGCTTGCCACTCTCACCGTCACCTTTACCGACGGCACACAGCGAGAGATCTGCTTCTATCAGAAGACCTCACGCAAGAGCTATATCACCATCAATGGCCAGGGCGGCTTCTACGTCCTGCCCGACCGTGTCAATAAGATCGTATCCGACGCACAACGCTTCTTTGCGCTTGAGATCATTGAACCCAACGCTAAGCATTAAACAACGCAAAACCGAGGGATTGGCTTGAAAAAGCACCGTCGCTTGCCAATCCCTCAGTCATTTTTTGCAAAAAAAAGAGATAACAAATCGGTTTTAAACCGAAACGTTATCTCTTTTTTTGATGGCTTCGTTCAGCGATTGAGAATGAGCTTTGTCAGCTCAACGGGATCCACAATGCTGTCACCTCTGTATACACGCATATTGCCCGAGGCGATCTCGTCGATGAGAATGACCTCGCCGTTGTTGTAGCCGAACTCAAACTTAATATCCCACAGATCAAGACCGATGGACTTGAGGTCGTCAGCCACGATGCGGGTGATCTTGAGCGTTTGCTCCTTCATGCTCTCAAACAGAGCAGGGGACATCACGCCAAGAGCAGCCAGACCCTCACCCGTTACCAGCGGGTCGCCCTTTTCGTCATTCTTAAAGGTGCATTCCACGTAGCCGCCCTCAAGAACCGTACCGTTCTCGATATATTCGCCGTAGCGGCGGATAAAGCTGCCCGTAGCAACCAATCGGCAAATGACCTCAAGGCCGTGACCGAACACGGTGGCGGGAAGCACCTCCATGGTGGCGTTCTCCACGTCGGCACTCACGTAATGCGTCTTGATGCCTGCCTTTTTCAGCATTTCAAAATAGTATACGGACGTTTGCAGATTGGCCTTGCCAATGCCCTCGATGGTCAGACCAACGCTGTTCTCACCGGGATCAAACACACCGTCCTTACCCGTACAATCATCCTTAAACTTCAGCATCACATTGCCGTTATCCAATGCAAAAACGTCCTTGGTTTTTCCTTCGTAAATCTTTTTCATACGATCCCCCAAAAGTAAAACAAATTTTGATACATTATTATACCATAAAATACCGTTGCTTGTCACGGTTTTTTCAAAAAAATTTTTCGTGATTATGAAAAATATTTTTTTGTTTTTTTCTCCCGTTAAGAAAAAAATCCACAAATTATTCCGTTTTTTCAAAAATACGCCAAGAAAGGCCTCAAAATATTCTTCCATCTTTTCCGTTTTCGGGAAGCCTCACCGTTCCGTCACAAATCGGTCAAATCATAGGAAAACACAGGGAAAAAGGGAAGAAAAGACTTGGCCGCCACCTCTTCTTTTTCTCTGTTTTTATCCATCTCTTCCGTATCCTGCCTTGGGTGGTACATGTTGTGTGTTGAAGTGATGAAAAAAATATGGTATGCTGTTAGAGGCAAAAGGAGCTGAGATCCCCCTTGTCAATTTTAAAAAGGAGGTAACATGAAGCAAGGATTACAACGATTTTTTTCCATTGTGCTGTGCGCTGTGATGCTGATGGGCGGTATGACGCTCGTCACACAGGCCAAGGACCTGCCAAAGGACACACAAGAGACACGCACAACACACACTCCCGTTCCCGTCACGTTGGACGGTAAGCGCATTTTGTCCGACAGAGCGTACCTGATCGATTCGGTCACGTACGTGGGTCTGAGGGCGTTTTGTGAGGCCGTGGGCGGCATTTCCGTTACGTGGCAGGCACAAACACGCACAGCCGTGATGACACGCGCAGGCGTGAAAAGCACAGCGCAGGACGGCGCCTGGTACATACAGAGCAACGGCCGTTATTTTTACACCGCCGCTCCCATCAGGATCATTCAGGATACCATGTACGTACCCGTCCGCCCGCTTGCCAAGGCCTACGGCGTCACGGTAACGTGGGATGCAGCCTCTCGATCGGTAGCACTCACAAGAACGGGTAAGCTACCCGCCTCGGGTTCATCCTATTACAATCAAAACGACGTATATTGGCTGTCCCGCATCATACATGCCGAGGCAGCGGGCGAGCCGTTTTTGGGCAAGCTTGCCGTTGGCAACGTCATCATAAACCGCAAAAACAGCTCCTCGTATCCCAACACGATTTACGGTGTGATCTTCGACCGTCGGCACGGCGTACAGTTTTCACCTATTCTCAACGGCAGTATTTATAAAACGCCCAATGAGCAGTCTGTAATCGCCGCCAAGATCGCCCTTGAGGGATACACCTTATCCGATTCCATTTTATTCTTTATGAATCCCAAGATCGCCACAAACTTCTGGATCTCGCAAAACCGACCCTTTGCCTTCCGTATCGGAAACCATTATTTTTATCGGTAACCGATACGGCGTGCCTGCACAACCGTGCAGGCACTTTTTTGTA